>CAYRFY010000189.1:0-12275 GCA_964423635.1 uncultured Armatimonadia bacterium
CCCGCGATCCGGGTCGTCAGTGGCACGGGCTTTCCAGCCCGCGATCCCGGGAATGACAACTGAGGCGGCGGATGCCGTTTCTGTAGGGCGCGGGCCTGTACCGCGCCATCCGCGGGCGACAAAACCGGCGGGGTACAGGCCCCCGCCCTACAACGGCCAACGGCTCCGCAGCGCCCGCTCCCGCCTTGCGGGACCGGTCCCGCCGTTGCTGTCACCTGTTTCCTGTCACCTGCCGTCCTCCCCGCCCCAAAACATCAAACCGACCTCACGCGTGCCTGCAGCTCCGGCCTCAGAGGCCACTGCAATTGCACGCCCTGCCGGCGCAGGCTCTCCCTGAGGGTCTCCGCAGGCACGTCGCGTGCATCCATGCCCGTCTGCGCCGCCAGGGCCGCGGCGGTCCCCGCCGCCTGCCCCAATGTCATCATCGTCCGCTGCAGCCGGCAGCCGGAGGCGGCAAGGCTGCTGAAACCGGCGGCCCGGCACGCGACCAGCAGATTGCTCGTTCCCCGCGGGACCAGGCAGCGGAAGGGCACCCCATAGGCCGTCTGGATGTTGCGCTGCTGCGCCGAGCCGGCGTGAGCGCCGTGCAGGTCCATGCAGTGATCGGCGATGGCGATGATGTCCGCATGCTCCTGTCCCGGCAAGCCGGCCTCCAGGTCGAGCTGGGTGAGCATGTACTCGGCCCACACCCGACTGGTCTCCCGGACGCCCAGGGCCGGTGCGATCCAGGCGATCTGCAACTGCTGCCACTCGGCGAACTCGCGCTGCCAATGGCGCCAGAAGGCCCGCACGCGCCGCAGGCACTCGCCGTACGCGGCGGAGGGCCCCATTGCTAGGTACTCGGCGCCCTCCATCGTCGGTAGCATGTTGACATTGAAGCCGCCGGCGGGGTACTCGACCACCGAGGCGACGGGGAACCCGCTGCGCCACCAGCACTCCTGCGGGATGTCGTCGGGCACCGGGTCGACCCCGGGATGGGCCTTCGACATGGCGCGGAACACCAGACTGACGCCATTCACCCTTCCGCTCGGGGTCTCCGGCGCGGAGGGCTCGCCAAAGCGACTGCGCGGGTCCTGCCCCCGGAGCAGCTCGCAGCCCGCCATCTCGGCGAGCACCCCATCCCCTGTGGCATCGATGTACGTGCGAGCGGCGACGCGTTCGCCCCCCCTAAGCTGCACCCCCTTCACGCGCCCTTCGCTTGCGTGCAGGCCGGCGACGCCGGTGCCGGTGAGGACCACGGCGCGTCCCGTCTCATCGAGCATCGCCCGCATGGCCCCGGCGAGGGCCTCGGGCTCAAAAGGCACTCCGTGCCAGCGCTCACGGATGAGCGGGCGGTGCTCCGGGAGGGTCATCTCCAATGGGCCGGCGGCGAACCGGCACAGCGTGTCGGCGTAGGTTGCCTTTGGGTCAAGGAGCAGCTCGCCACCGGGATAGAAGCCCTCGTCGGGCCAGCAGCAGTGCCGGGCGAAGGAGTAGATCCCCACCGACCGCGGGGTCTTCTTGAGGCGTGCGTACAGGTCCAGCGGTATCCCGGTGCCGCCGCAGCCCGGCTCCCAGATGCTCACCCCGGAGTGGACTGCGGTGCCGCCGAGAGTCGGCGCAGCCTCGACCAGGAGCACGCGGGCCCCCAGGCGCGCCGCCGCCAAAGCAGCGCCGAAACCGCCGCTGCCTCCACCGGCGACGAAGACGTCGAAATCCGCGCTACGCTCTGTGTGGGACATTAAAAGGGCATGATCTCCTGGATCAGGGGCAGGGTCGTGATGTCGGGGATCGCCAGATGCGCCGGCATGCTCACCACCTGAACCACCAGGTCACCCATCTCCAAAGGCTGCATCATCTTCTGGCGGATGTCCTCCGCCCGTGCCGCGCTTCCCGCGGCCTCGGCAAACCCCGTCGCACCCCACGAGGGCGTGATCGTCGTGGCGCGGACCCCGCTCTCCCGAAGCTCCACGTGCAGGCAGTGACCGAGCTGGTTCAGCCCCGCCTTCGCCGCCGAGTACGGTCCGAAGCCGGGCCAGGCGTACAGAGCGCAGACGCTGGAGATGTTGATGATGATCCCCGACTTTTGGGCCTTCATCAGCGGCGCCGCCCGCCGGCAGCCCAGGAGCGGACCGAGGAGATTGATGCCGATGGAGGCCTCGATCTCTCGATCGGACTGCTCCTCCAGGGGGGCGATGTGTATCCCTGCCCCGGCGTTGTTGACCAGGATATCCAGCCTCCCCCGCTCGCGGAGGACTTCCTCAAACAGAGCGTCCCAGTCGGCGCCCTTCGTGACGTCCGCCACGAAAGGCCTGCAGTCGATACGCGCGGCCGTCTGCTGGAGCGCCTCGCCGTTCCGCGCGGTGATCCACACCTCCGCCCCTGCCTCGCGCAGGCGCTGGGCGATACCCTCCCCATACCCCCGGGAGCCTCCCGTGACGATCGCCACCCGGCCGCTGATGCTCGTAGACGTCATCGCTCTCCGCCTCCCTTGGTGCGCTCTCACATCGAGAGCGCGATACCGGCGCTCCTGCCGCCCGCAGGCCGGCGGGAGCCGATGGGACAGCTTCCCGGCGCTGTTCGACAGGCAGCTCCCTGTGACCTGCGGCGAGCCGCCGGTCATGGCGACGCACCGGCCGGCCGTGCCGTTCCCAGTCGTTCATCTCTCGGAGGCCCTCCGGGCCTCCTGCGGGAGAGTCGGGCGCGCCGGTGGATCGCTTGTGCGGCCCGCAGGGCCCGCATGGCGGGCGAGGGGGGACCTCCACCGGGCGAACGTCAACGGCGCCGCTCCCTACGGGCCGCTGGCCCGCTCTCCCTCTCCTTCGCGATACAACCGCTCTGCAGAGGGCAACGACGAACGGCCGCTCTCCCCCCTGCCCGCGCCACCATACAAGGGGAGAACCTGCCCAATCGACGACGACAATGGGCCGTTGCCGTCGCCGTTCCCCCTCCTCCCGTCGCCCGCGGTGTTTGCGGGCGTAAGGGAGAGGGGGGCAGGGGGGTGAGACGACCGTTTGTCGTTGCCGTCACCCACCCCACGCCCCATAGCCATACAAGGAGACCTGGCACGCATCCGACGGCCACGCGAACCGCGGACGGCAGTCCGGCCAAAGAAGGAGGGGAACCGGCCCTCCACGGCGCACAGCCCTATGAGTTCCCAATGCCATGCGCTGCAGTGCCGGTCGGGCGCTGGTAGCACCGGCAGCATCCGGAGGCAGACCTATGTTCGTCCGCATTGACCATGTGGAGATCGTGCCCGAGGACTTCGACCGCTCTCTTGCCTTCTACCGGGATATCCTGGGGTTTCGGCTGGTCCGGCGCCAGGAGTTGTCCGAGGGGCCTCTGAAGGCGATTGCCTATCTGCAACTGGGCGATGGGGTCGTAGAACTGATGCGGGTCGACAAGCCCGGCCCGCTCCCGGAGAACCCCACGGTGGGCTACCGCGCCATCGCGCTGGAAGTCGAGGACATGGATGCCGCGGTCTTCTATCTGCGCGCCCGAGGCGTGCCCCCCACCTGGGGCCCGATCGAGATAGACGGCTCCGTTCGCGCGGAGGTCAACGATCCCGACGGAAACGTGATCGAGCTGCGGGAGTGGAAGCAGAGGCCGTGGTAGGATCAGGCGGACGCCTGAGTGGCGGACACCGCCCTGCCCTTAGTCGATGGTCATCCCGGCGAGGAAGTCCGCCGTTGTCGCCAGCCGCCACGTCTCGCCCGCATCGCCACTCATCATGATGACAGGGTCATGCGGCATCACCCGGTTGTTCTCCGGGCCCAGGTCCTCCTCAGGCCACTTGCTGCGGTAGGCGGCAATGCCCTCCTCCGTCAGTTGCACCGCATAGTAGGTGTAGCTCAGAAACAGCCGGTCTTCACGATCCAGGGTCAGTTTCTGGTAGAAGATGCTGTAGTTCGGATGATATGGCACCACCAGCGGCCCCTTCTCCTCCCACTTCCACGAGCCGTCCGGCTGCCGCGTACCCCGCAGGTAGTCCAGCGTGCGTCGCATCGGCTTGCCCAGCACCTCCGGGGGCAAAAGCTGCTGCTTCTCATCGGTGGCGCGGGATAGATTGCGCGCCACGATGTGTATCCGATCCCGACGGTCGATGACCACAGCGACGTAGGTCAGCCCACAGTCATAGTGGCGCTTGGTGTTGATGGGCACGGGGGCATGCCAGTCCGCCGCCGTCCGAGGTGCCGTGGTCTTCGAGACCACATGCCAGAAGAGGTCCTGATGGGCACCGATGATGACGTGCAATGTCCCGCGACTGTCGGCGACGAGGCAGCCGGCGTTGTGGGCATCCGGGGTCTTGACGTAGCAGTTGTGCCCGAACCCGATAAGGGCCGGCTCGGAGACCTCTCCGGCCCTGTGGTTGTACGAGACCACATACTGCGGCGTCCCCGGCAGGTCCTCGCCGGCCTCTCCCGTGGCCGCTACACTGCGGGCGAAGGTGACGTAGGTGGTATCTCCCATCCGGGCCGACGACGGCCCCGCGCCGGAATGGTCGGGATGCAGAAAGCACTTGTCCTCCGACAGGGCTACGGGCTCGTGGAACTCGATGGCGCCGGCGGCGGTCTTCTCCAGCTCACACAGCCACACCTGTCCCCCCGCTTCGCGCAGGATGACCGGCGGCCGTGCGATGTCTCCATACCTGTCGGCACGCTCCAGCCGCAGGCCGCCTGTGTACGGAATGGCGTAGGCCCGCCACCCGTCACCGCCCCGGGGCAGGTGCAATAGCACCAGTCGGTACGGCGTGCTCATGAGCCACACAATGGTGTAGGCATCGTTGTCGCCGTCAAACACGATCCGGCTATCGGAAACCCTCACCCCCGTCCGGTAGCGGCCGCCCCAGTCCGGCACGAGCGACCGGATCGGGGGCACGATTGGGGTCGCGAGCCAGCGGCCATCGTCGCCGAGAGTCTGGATGAATCCGTCGGCGGTGCCGTCGCCATGGGGCAGATGCGGCTGAGTGGCACGGATGTACGGACGGTTATCGGGGGCAAAGGCGACCTCACCGGTGGGAAGGAACCGGGGCCTGTACCCGTAGGTCTCCCGCTCACCGTCAAAGGTCGCCGAGTAGACCAGGGGGCTTTGGCCGGCGACGATGATGCGCGGGGTCACCAGTTCTTCCCCCCCGTGGTCGTAAGGCGAGGGGAGAGTCTGAGCCACCAGAGAACCCGACATCGCCAAGCCCGCGAGCAGAGACCATGCAAGCCACATGGGCACGATCCTTTCGGCCGCGGGCGGCGCGGCACCACGCTCATTCCCCGCCTGCGGGGAGAGGGGCTGGCTAGGAGAGCGTCGGCGCCCTCCGCTCACGAGATCGGGAACTCCTCTTCCAGGTCGACCCAGCGCCGCTGGGCGGCCGAGCGCCTCAGGGCGGCCTCGAACCGCAACTCCTCCAGCCCGGCGCTGCCGGCGATGGGCGCCGGTGCATCGTTCCGGATCGTCTCCAGGTACGCGGCCACCGACTTGCCGAAGGAAGCTCCGTAGTGATCCCATCGCGAGGCATTGGCGATGGGAGCGATGCGCTCGTGACAGGCCCCCGCGTAGTCGAGGACCTCCATCTCCCCGTCGAGGTCCCGCAGATGAACCCGTCCGCCCTCGAGGTTGACGATCAGCTCGAACAGGGGGAAAGCGAAGTCGGGGCTCACGGTGCCCAGGATGGTGCCGATGGCGCCGTTTTCAAACCGGAAGGCGCCGCCCACATCCACGGCCGCGCCGGGGCCGGTTCCCCTCTCTGTCGCGCTGTCCACCGCGGCCATGGCGACGATCGGGCCGGCGAAGAGATGGATCAGGTCGATGACGTGGCTCCAGGTGGCGTAGTGCGAATAGGCCACGACCTGCAGCGCCTGCCCGAACTGCCGCTCGGCGATCAGGCGCGCGGCCCGCTGGGTCTGCTCGAAGAACCGATAGTTGAACACCATGGCGGTCTGCGTCCCGACCGCCTCCGCCTGTTTGAGCAGGTCCCGCGCCGTGAAGAAGTCCTCCTCGCACACGTTCTCCTGCCCGTTGCGGGCGACCAGGGGCTTTTCGAAGAACAGCCGCCGGAAGCTGTGCTCCAGGAGGGCCGCGATGGCCTCGCCGCGCTGGGTCTCGCGAGTGAGCACCAACACGGCATCGGGATCCTCGGCGGCGAGGTCGGCCGCCGTATCCACCACATGGCCCCCGAACTCCGCAGCCAGGGCCTCCGCCTTATCCCGAGTCCGGGAAAGATAGCTCAGTTCCACGTCTTCCTGGCGCGCCAGGAACGGAACGTAGTTGCTCCGCGCGACGTTGCCGGTACCGACGATCCCGATCCGTAGTGTCACAGTGTCGTCCTCCCTCAGACTTGGGGCGTGCGGGGACCACGCCATCGCGGTTTCCCTGCACCGCTCGACAGACTGGCTCCGCCCCGTCTCAAAACTCTCTTCTTCCATCCCGCGCGCCCGTTGTCCTCCCGGCAATGAGGAACCGCGCCGGTGCCTCCGGGCGCGACGAGAGCGTCCGGGCCCCGCGGCACCGGGCGATCTCCCCAACTGCCCCGGCCGGATCGCCCGCTGCTGACTATCGGCTCGTGGCCGCGGTCATCGCGATGAGGGCCGGTGTGCCCCAGCGGCTGCCTTCCGGGCCGTAGACCAGGTCAATGGTGGCAATCTCCGCCTCGGGGCGTGGGTTTTGCCACCGCATCTGGTAAAGCACGGCCTGCTCGTCTGTGGTCTCGCCCGGAAAAGGCCCCACCCAGGCAACGGAAGCCTCCGGGAGACCCGCCGGTTGCGCCGAGATCCAGTGAGCGGCACCGCGGCCGTATACCACCGGGGCTTCCGCCGTCTGGCCATCGGTGTAGTGGATGACATAGCTAAACATCACCGGCGGCCGGTCGCCCTCTTCGCGCGGCCGCCAGTTGTCGCCACGGTTCATGGTGTGCAGGAAGTACAGGACATCTGCCTTCGCGCCTACCGATAGGCCTTCCACAGACTCAGGCAGCTTCCCCCGGGCGCCCGGCCCGCGCAGCATGACGCACGAGAACACGGGCGAGGTCTTGAAGTCGCGGATCAGGTAGGGCACGCCTTCCAGCGTCACCTCGCCGTGGGGCAGGGCCCTCAGGTCGCGGTTGCCTTCGAACCAACCGCGATCCCCGGTGAGGTACTGATTGCAGTGGGTGTCGAGGGGCAAAGGCCGGAAAGCGAGATCGGCGGTGGTGAGGACCTTGCCGCCCGAGAATACGGCGTGGAGATTGCGCAGCAGACCCGTTACGATGGTGCGCTTCTTTTGGACATTGTCGGGAACGGGTTCTTGGTCCTTGATATTGAGCTGGTTGAGGATGATCCCGCCTTTGCCCACGGGGTACTTCACCAGGCCGCCGATGTTCAGCAACGGGACCACCCGCTGCCGCCGGTCGGCTGGGCGCTCCACGGTGATCCAGAGATTGTCGATCCCGCAGACATCCGCGGTCTTGTCGAAGTCCGCCAGCTCGATGGTGAGGCGGCGGGCCTTGCGTGGGGTCAGGTCGAAGTCCTGGCGCTCGCCTCCGGGCACGGTCGTCAGCACGACCGGATCGGTGGAATCGTCAAAGTGGAGGTTCACCTTGCGCGGGACGGCATAGTGGGTGTTGAGAATGACCGAAAAGTGGGTGAGGGTCTCCTCCCGCGGGAGGTTCAGCGTGAGCCTGGGGTTTCCGGTGCCCATATAGTGAATCAGCTTCCAGGCGTCGGCGCTGGTGAAGCCGTTCACGGCATTGCGGGGCCAGTCGGCAACCGCCGCGCGGGCGGCGGCCCTGTCGCCGGCCGGAGCCCCGGGGAACTCGCAAAAGGGCGCGATGTCATCAAGGTCCACCACGTGGGTAAAGGCATCGTCCACCAGGTACTTGTCGCCGGCCCAGGGGAAGATCGCCTCCGCCGACTCCATGCTCACATCGCGCACGGTGATGCCGCTCAGCAGAGGGTCGCGCACCGCGGGCAGCGACACTCGCTCCAGCTCGAAGGGGCGCAGGAGGTGCTCTATGCCCACGAGCTTGTTGAAGTCCGTCAGGCCCTCTGCGGTCAGACCCCAGGCCATCAGCCAGCCCCCCCTGTTCATGAAGGCCGTGGCGTCCCGGGCGTGCGCGGCCAGGGCGGCGAGGCGTTCGGCAGTGGCGTCAAACACGATGATATCGTGCTTGCCCCCGGAAATGGCCGTGAGGACATCGTCGACGCCGTCGAACTGCAGGCCCGAGGCGGACAGCAGCCGGTAGGCGGGACCGGACTCATCCATGGCAACGGCCGTCGTCCTGCGCTCCGGCTTGTAGGCGGCGCAATAGGCGATGAGGTTGTCAAAGAGCCGCTGGGCAACCGGGTCGGTAGTCAGCTTGTCGCCCACCGCCAGTTGGCACAGCACCATCAGGCCGTCGTTGACGGGGCACTCCGACAGGGCGCTGCAGCCGAGGCCCTCGTCACACTGGGCCAGGGACACCGCACCGTGGGTCGCCTTCTTGTAGGCATTGCGGTATACGATGCCATCGCCGGACCAGACGGAGAAGTCTTGCTGCTCGAGACCCTCGAAGGCCGGATGGGTGAGGTTCTCCGAAAAGGCGATGCTGCCGCGGTAGCTCGTGGGAGACAAGTCGGCGGGTACGGCAAGGTAGCGGAGCGGGTTCTCCTGGTCCAGCACCAGGATACGCGCACCCGCGGCGGCGAGGGCCACCCAGCGGGGGGCGGTGGCGTCACGGGCGCTGAGCGCGTCCCTGCCAATGATGAGCATCTGGGCACCGTCGGGGATCTCTTCGGGGCCGGCGACCTCGACGAACGGAATCCCACGTGCGGCCAGGCGGGCCTTGACGGCTCCCTGCGGATCCAGAACCACAGGACCTGTGCCACCCACAGGCGGCGTCGGACCGGCCGTGGGATCGATGACGGCCACCTGCTTGACCTCGCGAAAGACCTCCTTGCCGTCCCGGGAGGTGGTGAGGATCAGCTCGCCGGAGGTGCGCTGGGTGACCGCCGGGATCGGCAGCGTGATTGAGAACTCCTCGGCGCCGCCCGGCTGCATCTCGAGGGTCTTGCTGTCACCGGCCACGCGCTTGCCGTCGAGGTTCAGCGTCCAGCCCATCTCCAGCGGGCCGCCCAGGTGGGTGTTGTTGAAGGCCTTGAGGGTGCGGGTGACCTCGCTTTGACCGGCGAAGGTCCAGTTCCATTCGCGGCAGAGCACGCACACGGGCCGCCAGGAGTTGTAGTGCAGGTCCGTCTCGCGGTCACTCATCCAGAAGTGCCAGGCGGCCACGCCGTGCCAGCGGTAGCCTTCGGAGAGCATCTTGGCGAATCGTCCGACGCCGAGCCGGGTGTATTCGCCCCAGCCGCTGAAGCAGCCCTCGCCGCCGAACTGGGCGAAGGCGCTGGGCGTGTGGCCCCGGGCATAGAAGGACTCGCCCATGAAGATCGGGCGGTCTTTCACCAGCTCCCAGGGGCCGGTCCAGACACCGAGACTGGGATCATCCTTGGCCGCATAGGCCTTGGCGAGAGTGTAGGCCTCCTCCGGATAGTCACGCCAGGGAGCCTCCATGTAGTGGACCCCATTGACCGGAAGCGAATTGTCACGCAGGCAATTGCCGCCGTCCACCATGACGGGGCGAGTCGGGTCCAGGGCCATCACGGCCCGGCCGCCGCGGGCGATCTCCGGCTCCACCCTCTCCGAGAGCCCCAGATTGCGGGAGTTGATGAAGGTGATCTCGTTTTCCAGCGACCAGATCAGGATGCTGGGGTGGTTGCGCTCCTCTTTGATCCAGCCCTCCATCTGGGTGATCCAGTTGTCGAACAGCTCCTTGTTGTCCGCCAGCCCGGCAAGATAGTTGGCCCCCTGGCCGTCGAAGATGCCGCTGCGGCGCACCACCATGCCGCGCTCATCCATCAGGTCCAGCGTCTGCTGCTTATCCAGTCCTCCAAAGTGCGTCCCCCAGAAGCGCCACAGGTTCTGGCCGTGCTCGCGCCAGGTGGCGAGGGCCGCCTCGGGGTCGTCGCCGCCGTTCAGTGCCGTGACGTCCGCCCAGAGCTGCCAGGGCACCCCGTTGCAGGCGAACTTCGTCCCCGTCCATTCCCACTCCCGGAACCCGAAGCGCGTGTGCTGCTCGTCCACCACGTTCCCATCCATCGAGACGCGGGTCACGAGGTCGTAGAGATTGGGCTCGTCGGGCCACCAGAGCTTCGGGTTCGCCCAGGGCTCGGCGAAGGTAGCGACCTGCTCCTGCCCCGCCTCCACCGTGAACTCGTGGCTCGCAAACACCTTGGTCTCTCCGCCGCCGACAGGCACGGCGGTGCACTGCACCTGCACCGCGGCCGGCTGCGCCTGTGGGTTTGCCAGCGTCACCTCGAGCCCGAGCTCGCCGCGTCGGACCGAAGGCTTCGCGAAGACGTCCGAGACGTACGCGCGACCGGCGACGATGAGGCTTGGAGCCTCCAGGATGCCCGCCTGCTGCGCGTAGGCCGCCGTGCCCACCGGGAAATCGAAGTGCTGGTTGACGTGGTTCCGGCTGCCCATCCACGAGACGGGCACGTTGAAGTTCCTCCGGCAGCTTTCGCCCTCCACCTTGCCACGGTGGGCGTAGTAGGCGTCCTTGATGACCAGACAGACCTCGTTCACCTGGCCCGGCTTGACGGCGCGGGTGATGTCGCAGTCCCATTGGCAGAACATCGCCTTCGTCCAGCCGACGAACTCGCCGTTCACCAGCAGACCGGCGATCATGTTCACAGAAGGGAAGCGCAGGAACACCGAACGGCCTGCGGCGGACGCAGGGACGTCCAGGCGCGTGCGGTACACCATGCGGTGGCACAGGCGCAGTTCCGGCCTGGACTCGAACTTGTTCGACGGAACGGGGATAGCCATCCAGTACGCCTCGGCGGCGTCGGGGAGCGTGGTCGTCGGCCCGGAACGGTCCACGACCTCCTGCTCGTCGTAGCGGCAGATCTGCCAGTCGCCGGCGAGGGACGTAGCGGTGCGGGCCGGGCCGGGGTTCACGTCCACGTGGAACACGTGCTCGGCGACGACCCGGTCGGCCTCGGTCTGCCAATCGGCATCCGGCCGGAACCTGCCGTTGGGGCGAAAGACCCCCTTCGTCAGGCAGATGGCGTCGGAGGCGTACAGGATGCGGTTGGTCTTCTGCTCGCCCTTGTCCTCGCGCGTAGTGACCGGAAGACGGATCTCGAGGGTGTGCTGCCCCGCCGTGAGGTCAACCTCGCCCAGCCTGAGCCACGCCACCTCGCACCACTCGGCGATCTCCATCAGGTCGGACGTGAGATCATCGGGCGACACGCGCCGCCACTCGCCCCGGTCGACCCGCCAGTCGAAGACGGAGCGCACGAACTCAAAGCCGATGCGGTTCCAGACCTCGTACATCCCGGCGGCCGGAGGCGTGAACTCGTAGGTCAGAAGGCCGCCGCCCTCGGGCACCTTCTCCCCTACCTGCCCCTCCTCGATGCTCACGTGTAGCCACTTGCCTTCGGAGAGAAACTGCGTGTTCCCCCAGCCGGAGGCGTCTGTCTCCAGGCTGGTGGATGCGGGGCTCTCGCCCTCGAGCCAGACGTACTCCTGAGCGGCGACGGAGACGGCCATGAGACACGACAGGATCAGGGCCATGAGCGACTTCACATGGATCACTCCCCGCAAGCTTCTGTCGCGACATGGGTCAGGGCGGGCCCGCCCACATCCAGCGCGTCTTGCCCTGCCGTGGTGGTGCGGCGGGTACATCCGGCGAAGCGCCCAATGGCTCCGCCCACCGGGCACTTCGCCGCGGTGTCGGCGGCTCCCTTTGCGGCAATGGCGCGGAAGCTGGATGGGGAAAAGGCGGGACGCACAGGGGAAGGGTGCCCGGCGGTGGCGTGGCACGGGGTATGCGGAACACGTCGACGGACGTGCGTCCGGACCTGCGTGGTGGGAGGGGTCGTCGGTAGAGTCGCGGACCGTGGGGGCCGCTCAGCCCGGTCGAGGCAGGCATGCAATTCCGGCCGCCGGCTCGGTGGCCCCGCGGTCCGCTGATTCAGGTACCCATCTTGACCCCGTAGCACCTGGCGCACCGGCCACGAGCGTGGCTCGCGCTGTCGCCTCTGACCGGCCGTACGAGCGTTTCCTGAGGGTCCGGCCGGAAAGCCGTTCGCAACCACGTAGGTCGGGCTTTCCACTCAGATGATCCAGGTTCCGGCAAAGTGCCTGCTCACGTCGCGTCATCCCCCGCATACACTTGTGACGAGGCGCTGGGTCGTGCTTCCCCCCACCTGCGGGGGGATTGAGGGGGGCGCCGTAGGGCCGGCGGCCCGCAACGGCCGGGACCCCACCCCGGCCCTCCCCGCAAGCGG
>CAYRFY010000190.1:0-12131 GCA_964423635.1 uncultured Armatimonadia bacterium
TGAAGGAATGGCAAATACCTCTGTCGAACCTATTCCCGGTGCGAACGAGATGCGCCCGCCGCACTTGCTTGCGGCGGCGCTCCGCGATGTCAGGACACGCTTCCGGGCGCGCCTCGGCCCATGGCTCGCTGCGGCGGCTGCCTGGGCGTGCGTACGTCGCGGAACATGCCGGTGAAGGGGAGTGGGGACGATGGTCAAGATCCATCTGCCGAGGGGTGTATGGCGCTACGACCCTGACCAGCCTCTTGGGCCTGAAGGCGGCTTTGGCGCTGTCTACGCGGGCGAGAGCGCCGACGGCCAAGTCGTCGCGGTGAAGAGGCTCAAAGTGTCGCCCTCGGCGGGAGGCCACCGAGAGCTACGCATCGCGGATGAGCTGGCGGATCGGCGCCTTGGCCACGTGGTGCCCATACTGGACTCTGGTCAGGATGAGAGTTCGGGCGCATTGTTCGTCGTCATGGCACGAGCCGAGCGCAGCCTGCAGTCCGTTCTCGACGGCAGGGGGACTTTCCCGGAAGGCGAGGCGGTCGGGGTGCTACTCGACATCCTGTCTGGTCTGGACGAGGTAAGCGACATCGTCCACCGGGACCTCAAGCCGGGCAACGTGCTCCTCCACGAGGGCGTGTGGAAGGTGGCGGACTTCGGGATTGCGCGCTTCGTCGAGGAGACCACTTCCGCACACACGCTGAAGGGGTTCCTCAGCCCCCACTACGGGGCACCGGAGCAGTGGCGCGAGGAGCACGCCTCGGCGGCCACTGACCTCTACGCGCTGGGGTGTATCGCCTACTCGCTGATTACAGGGAGGCCGCCATTCTCAGCCCCCGACCGCGAGGGCATGAAGGACGCTCACCTCCACGCGGCGCCACCGTCGTTGCCGAATGTCCCCCCGACCCTCGCGTCACTATGCACGATGCTGCTCGCGAAACAGCCGACGGCCCGCCCCGGTCGGGACAGGGTCCGCAAGGTGCTGCAGCAGGCGTATGGCCCCGTTGGGCCTCAAGCAAGCGGGGGGCTCGCCCGACTTGCACAGGCGGGGGCGGCGGCAGCGCATGGGGCGGCTGCTACCGAAGCCGAATCTGAGCAAACGCGAGCACGCGCCGCGGCGCGCGCAGCTCTCGCAGCGGAAGGCATGCGCATCTGGGATGGGCTGATCGGGGAGCTGTTCCAGCGCATCTGCGATGCAGCGCCCGCGGCGACGCGGCCGCAGAACGGCGTGTTGCAGCTTGAGGGCGCGAGTCTGAGGCTCGACCTGGGGAGGAGCCATGCGGACATCCGGGAAGGCGAGTTCCCGTCGTGGGGCTGGGATGTGGTGGCTTGGGTGAGCCTACGGGTCGTCCAGGAGGCGCCACGCTACGAATGGGGCGCCTCGTTCCTCTATGCCTCGCCACCGGACGAGCGGGAGTATCGCTGGTATGAAGTGTCCTTCTGCGCCTCCCCCCTTGTGCCCAACCACCCCAACTTCGAACCCTTCGCGCTTCCGCCGTGCGATGACGCGGATATCGCACTGTCAAGGAGGATGACGCACACCGTCGTGGTTGCGTACGGCCCGCACCCCGTTGACCTCGAGGACTTCGCCGCCTTCGTGGATAGGTGGGCCGACCTCTTCACCAAGGCGGTCGAGCGGCAACTCCGGAGGCCGGGGACGTTGCCGCTTGAATGAGCCATCAATCGGTTCTCGCCCTTCGTTGGGCGGCGTCGGCTGCCCCTCGGGGCGGGCGGCAACGGCGCCACTGGGGCCTTTGCCGCCTGCCATTTCGGCCCACGCCTCCGGGGTACAGAGGGGGCGTCGTCGTGTCGCGCGTCATCCACGCCACTGTGCGGAGAGCCTCACGGGGTGAGGCGCACTCTGCGTTGTACCGGCCAGGGCCCGGCCAGGACGCGCCGCGGGGTACCGCATTCCAGGTGGTGACGACTCGGTGACTGACAGAGCGGGAGGCGAATGCACGAACCCCGTTCACGACCAGCGCCCGGATCGCTATCGGCTGTACGTTGATGAGTCGGGCGACCATGCGTACAGCGTTCTCGACCAGCCATCCCATCGCTACCTGGCTCTGTTGGGGGTTTGGTTCCGCCAGGAGGGCGACTACGTCGTCTTCGCCGATAGCCTCGAGGCCCTCAAGCGGCGTGTGTTTGGACCACGCCCCGACGACCCGGTGATCTTGCATCGCTCAGACATCATCAACCGCAAGGGAGCATTCGGCATGCTCCGGGACACCCCCCGGCGCATGGCCTTTGATGATGGATTGCTGGGGCTCGTGTCAACAGCACGGTTCGCGATGGCGTGTGTCATCATCGACAAGCAGGGCCATCTGGACCGCTACTCGTCGCCATTCCATCCGTACCACTACTGCATGGCGGCGATGCTGGACCGATATGGTGGGTGGCCCAACTACAAGAACGCCGTTGGCGACGTGATGGCGGAGGCACGCGGCCGCCAGGAGGATCTCCAGCTCAGGCAGGCGTATACCAGGGTCTATGAGAGTGGGACCCTGATGTTCCGACACGAGCACCATCAGCGCGCTCTGACGAGCAAAGACATCAAGATCCAAGACAAGCGTGCCAACATAGCAGGCCTGCAACTGGCGGATGTGCTGGCCTACCCCGTCAAGCAGGCGTGTCTTGCTGAGCGCGGTCTCATTGACAGTCCTACGGGGGCGTTCGGGGGAGAAGTGTACGAGGCGGCCAAGGCCCACTTCAACGCACATGCACAGACCGGCGCTGTAGATGGGTATGGCAAGGTCTGGCTGTCATGCAAATGAAAAGACCCCCTCTCGGGGGCCTATTTCACGCCGACCCTCACGGGTCGTCCGCCTGCGAGCTATCGCATTGGAAGTATTATACCCGTACTAGGCCGGATGTAAACCGTTTTCGTGTCGCATGATGTGGACGTTCCTCGGAACAGAGCATACCCCGTGCCACAGGTTCCCACCCGCCAGGGGTTGCCGTCCTCGCCGGACGACCTGTGCTCAATCCCGTGCATGGGTGCTCCGAGGTGATTGTACCTTGGGCCGTGCTCGCCAAACGGCTCAACGGTAGTGCGCCCTGCCACGATGGGCTGTCGCCCATCGCTAGATGATCCCACCGTGCGGGACCGGTGGTCCTTCGCACCGCACGGCACACGGCGGCGGCTCGGGGTCTCCGCGGTCGCGGCCAACTCTCTGGGGTGGTGGGTGTTGTGGCGCCCCTCCGGGGCTCGGGGTGGGAGGGCGTGCCTTCCGGGCGCTTACGCACCCGTCTCATTATGTGTCGCCCCTCCGGGGCCCACGCCGACGGCATGCCCGGCTCGACGGCATCCTCCCCCTACCGCTTCCCATCTTCGCCTCTACGCTGATTTCGGGGAGGAGGTGGGCCCATGTCGTGACGCTCTCCATCGCTACGCGGAGCGCCTCCGTCCGCTCTTCTTCCCCGTGCGGCCGCCTACACGATCCTGACATCGCAGCTTCCTCCCGGATCGCTGCAGAGGCTGTCCACAGGGGAGCCGAAGAGCTTGCGCAGCCATTCGGGACGGCGGGCACGGGTGACCACAATCACATCCGGAGCCTCCGCGGCCACCACCGCTCTGGTCTCGATGGCGAAACGCCCGACCTTGAGCATGGTCCTGCAGGGAACCTCCTGCTCGGCGGCCAGTTTGCAGACACCTCCCAAAACCTCCTGCGCCTGCTTTGCCTGGTCGTCCATGAGCCCCTGCTCCATCTGCTCGCGCAAAGTGGTGCCGGCCATGACGCCTGAGCCCGCGAAGTACCGGGCGAGGTTGACATCCACTACGAAGAGCGTCACCAGCTCGGCCTCCTCCGCGCGGCACAGGTCCAGCGCGTACTGAATCTGCTGCTGGTTATGCCGGAACGAGGACAGTGCCAACAAGACGCGCTTTTCCATGGCCTGAGGGCCTCCGGGGTCCTTGCACGCAAAGGTCCCATCGTCGATGTTGCGGGCCGGTTCTGTGCACAAACGCGTGGACCTATCCGGGTGTTCCCCGGTCAGAATCCATATAGGCGGGGCCCTGGAGAGGACCCCGCCACATTTCATCATTGCCATGGCCGCGAAGGGCCGGTGCGGCGAGACAGGGCCGGCGGCAGCGACCTCCGGCCACGAACCGAGCGCCTCGCCCGCAGGGGTACGCTATGTGCCCATGTTCCAGCTCGACAGGTACTTGCGCTGCTCCGCGGTGAGCTCGTCGATCTCGATACCCATGGCCTGCAGCTTCAGCAGCGCCACCTGGGCGTCGATTTCCTCGGGAACCACGTGGACCGCGACGCTCAGCGAGCCGGAGTTCTTGGCCATGTACTCCGAGCACAGGGCCTGATTGGCGAAGCTCATGTCCATGACGACCGCCGGATGGCCCTCGGCGGAGGCGAGGTTCACCAGACGCCCCTCGCCCAAGACAAAGATGGACCGGCCGTCTGCGAGCTTGTGCTCCACGGTCTCGTGGCGGACCTTCCGCTTTTCCGTGGCCATCTCGCCCAGGGCTACCAGGTCGATCTCCACATCGAAATGCCCGCTATTGCACACAATCGCGCCGTCCTTCATGACCTCGAAGTGCTCGCGCCGGATGACGTGCATATCGCCGGTAACGGTGGCGAAGACGTCGCCGACCTTGGCCGCCTCGGCGATGGGCATGACCTGGTAGCCGTCCATGGCGGCCCGCAGGCCCTCGATGGGGTCGACCTCGACGACGATCACCCGGGCGCCCAGACCTGCGGCCCTGGCCGCCACGCCCTTACCGCACTGGCCGTAGCCGCAGACGACGAAGTTCTTGCCCGCGAGCAGGATGTTCGTCGCCCGTAGGATGCCGTCGATGGTGCTCTGGCCGGTGCCGTAGAAGTTGTCGAACAGGTGCTTGGTCTGGGCGTCATTGACGGCGATGACGGGGTACTTCAAAGCTCCGTCGGCGGCCATGGCCCGGAGGCGGATGACGCCGGTGGTGGTCTCCTCCATCCCGCCGATGATGGTCTCGATAGCTTCGGTGCGTTCGGAATGGACGGTGGAGATCACGTCGCAGCCGTCGTCGATGGTGATGGTCGGCCTGGTGTCCAGGGCCGCGTGGATGTGGCTGTAGTACGTGTCGCGGTCCTCACCGTGGATGGCCAGAACGGGGATGCCGTAGTCCTGGACGAGTGAGGCGGCCACCGGGTCCTGGGTCGAGAGCGGGTTGCTGGCGCACAGCGCCACTTCCGCCCCGCCGGCCACCAGGGTCCGCATCAGGTTGGCCGTCTCGCTGGTCACATGGAGACAGGCGGCGATGCGCTGGCCGGTCAGGGGTTTCTCCCGCGAAAAGCGCTCCCGGATAGACTGCAGCACACCCATATTGCGGTCGGCCCACTCAATTCGCAGCTTGCCCTCAGGGGCCAGTTTCAGGTCAGCGACATCGTGTTTCATAGACGGTCCTTTCGTGTGGCAATGGGTTTTCGGAAAGGGTGCCGCCCGGGGTCGGTGAACCGACCGGGGCGGTGTATTGCATGAACTAAGGTGGCGTTCGGCGAAGTCGCCGATGGTCAGTTGCGGCGGCCGGTCAGCGGTGCAGATACTCGCCGGCGTACTGGGCCGCCGCCTCATCCCAGGGTCGCAGAGGGCTGAGGCCGAGCTCGGCCTCGCGGGCACTTTCAAGAGGCGAGTAGGCGGGCCGCACCGTGTCGCTCTTCCACTCGCTGCGCGAGATCCTCTGGACCTCCACGCCGCTTTCTCCCGCCGCGGTCAGCGCGACCTTCGCCAGGTCTGCCCAGGAGCAGACCCCCGAATTGACGCAATGCACGATCCCGGTGGGTCCCAGGGCCACCAGCTCCCAGAGGCGTCGGGCCAGGTCCATCGTGTACGTCGGTGAGCCGAACTCGTCGGATACAACCTTCAGGCTCCCCTGCTCGCGGCCCTTGTTCACGATGGTGGAGAGGAAGTTCCGGCCTCCGGGGCCGTAGAGCCACTGGGTGCGCGCGATCAGCAGCCTGTCGTGAGATTCGCGGGCGAACCGCTCCCCCTGGAGCTTGGACTCCCCGTAGGCGTTCAGGGGATTGGGCTCATCGGTCTCCAGGTATGCCGCGCGCTTCTTGCCGTCGAAGACATAGTCGGTGCTCAGCGCGATCAGCAGACACTCGCACTCGTGGCAGACGATGGCCACATTGGCGGTGCCCTTCGCATTGACCTCGAAGGCCGTCTTGGGATCTCGCGTGCAGCCCTCCACATCCGTATAGGCCGCGCAGTGGATGACGGCCACCGGATCGTGCTGAGCGATGGCCTGCCGGGCCCCGAAGGTCTGGGTGATGTCACCGTCCTCGAGGTCAACGCCGGTGGCCTCGTACTGTGGTGGAGCTACAGCAACCAGAGCGCTGCCCAGCATGCCGCGGGCACCGGTGATCACGACACGTTGGCGTTCCATGGCCAAACTCTCCTGCAATCACGTTAGCAGCCCCGGCGTGTCACGTCAATGGATCCGGTCACCCGTTCGCCGAATGC
This sequence comes from uncultured Armatimonadia bacterium, assembly GCA_964423635.1. Classification (GTDB taxonomy): domain Bacteria; phylum Armatimonadota; class Zipacnadia; order Zipacnadales; family JABUFB01; genus CAYRFY01. Next base: position 6,442 of record CAYRFY010000190.1, read on the forward strand.
TTGAGATGAATCAACCGGCGCGACAGCGCGGTTCGCCGGAGGAGCCGCCGTCACCGGGCTGCAGCGGAGGATGGCGGCGCTCCGGGTCCCGCGGCGAGACTATGGAGGCCCGCTCAGTGGGTCAGCGCGTAGAGCACGATATTGACGCCCATGCGCAGGGCGGCTTCGCGCTTCTCCGGCGGATCCTTGTGCACCTCGGCGTCTTCCCAGCCATCATTGATGTCGGTGTTTCGGGAGTAGAAGAGCACCACACGGCCCTTGTGGATGATGGCGTACCCGCGCGGGGGCCCTCCGTCGTGCTCGTGAATCTTCGGCAGACCGCCGGGAAAGCTGTAGAAAGCGTGGTAGATGGGGTGGCTGAAGGGCAATTCGACCAGAGAACCGCCCGGGAAGAGCTTCTTGACCTCGGCGCGGAAGGACTGGTCCAGCCCGTAGTTGTCATCCACGTGGAGAAAGCCCCCGCGCTCCAGGTAGGCCCGGAGATTGCGGCGCTCGGGCTCGGTGAAGGCGATCCGGCCGTGGCCGGTGGCGAACAGGAGCGGATAGTCGAAGAGGCGGTCCGAACCGGGCTCCACCACGGCGGGTTCGGGAGCCAGCCGGATGGAGGTGTTCGCATTCACCCGTTTGATGAGGTTGGGCAGGCCGGTGGGGTTGGCATACCAGTCGCCGCCACCGCCGTACTTGAGCCGCGCCACCGTGATCGGGGCCGCCGCGGCCGACGCCGTCAGCCACAGGCTGAGCAGGGCAAGAGAGAGCGCGATGCGGTTGACCGCACTGCCGTGGCGTCCCTGAAGTCTTCTCATCCTCCGTACCACCTCCTTCGCAAGGACCAATCCAGGGCCCAGATCAGCACCACCAGCACGAGCATGGCGGCGCCACGCGAGCGGTCCACGGTGGTGCTGCGCCGAACCGTCCTGGGCGCCGGGGCGAGGCTTTGGGCCGCGGCCGGCACCGCCTCCGGCCGGAGGCTCCGGCCCTCGGAGGCCTCGGCGACCCGTCGCAGCAGTTCAGGCCGGGGGCGTGAGTGCAAGAGCTCCGCGGCGGCCGAGATCACGTCGGTGGCGGCCTCATCTGCGCCGATTCGCCGGGCGCCCGCGCTCGCGGTCGCGGCCACCCGCAACGCTCCCGGTTCAGGAGTGGCGATCGTGGCCTCATAGCGCCCGTCACCCAGCGGCGTGCACGGGTACCGTGCTCCCCCCGGCTGCAGCCGGGCCACGACCTGGGCCCCGGAGACGGCCTGGAAACTCTCGTCGGTCACCTGGACGATCAGCCGGGCCGGCGTGCCCACGGGGTACTGCTCGCGCTCGAACTCGGCCACCACCGGGCGGTCATCGCGGACCTCGGTGAGCCAGTCCAGCATTGCTCCCCACAGCGTCGCCAGCGCCCGCTCTCCCTCCGCGCCTCCCCGGGGGCTGAATGCCCAGCGGTACAGGCCATCGGTGGCCAGTAGCGCCACCCGGCCTCGCCCCGACTGCCACGCCACCAACAGAGGAGCGCCACCGGCGCGCAATACCACCTGCGCTCCCTGCCTCGGTGTCACCAGTGCCCGCCCGCGAATGGTGGGCAGTGAAGACAGGGGGATACCGGCCTGCGCAATGGCCTCACTGAGCGGATCGCTGCCGCCTGCAGGCTGCACGCCGGTCAGCTCGTCCACATACGCTCCCACGCTGCCCGGCAGCACATCCGCCAGCGCCGAGTCGGGGTAGCCCCCGGCCGCCTGCTCACCCACGGTGGCCAGCAGCCCTCCGCCGGAGCGCACGAAGTCCCGCAGCGGGCCGGCCAATGACCCCACGGCCGCGGCGGGAACGTCCTGCAGGATCACCGCGGTGGTCTTGCCCAGTTCACGCATAGCGCCGGCGGAGGACTGCCGCGGCGCGCCATCGTCCCGCCAGAACCCGGCGGGAGCCGTCTTGCGCACGTACACCCGCGACCGCAGTGACTCATCGGCCAGGATCACGCGCTTCGTGGCGGCGTACTCCATGGACGGTGCGCCGCCGATCAGCAGCACCTCGGGCTTGTCGGGCACGACGCGGACCAGGACGCTGCGCGAGTTGTTGGCGGAAGTCACCTCATCATCGCGGGCCGGAAGGCGCAGCGTGTACCAATAGCGCCCCGGCGCCCCGGCCGTCAGGTCCACTCGTAGCGCGGCCGTACCAGACCTCGCGACGGCCGCGACGTCGCGCACCTTCTCGCCATCACGCAGCATTTCGCCCGCGATACGGGTCTGACCATATCCCGTGGCGCGCACCGTGGCCTGAAGCTCGAACCGGCTGCCCTCGCGCACCACGCGCGGCGCTGAGAGCAGGCCCACGCTCACGTCACGCGGAGTGTGCGGCTCACCCACCGTCACGACGGTCAGCTTCAGCCCGCTGCCGGCCACCAGGCCCGCGAGCTCACCGGTCCTTACTCCCCGCGTGTCGGCGCCGTCGGAGACCAGCACCATTTCGCCCGGGGCATGGCGCACCGCCAGCTCCCTCAGCGTCGCCCGCAGGTCGGTGCGTTCCGCCTTCGCCTGAAGCCCTGAAGCGGGAACGGCGTCCACCGGCCCATCGCCAACGGCCACCGTCGTCAGTCGCGGGGCCCCCGGTCCGCCCGACAGCCCCATCAGACCCGCCAGCACCCGCCGCGCCGTATCCAGGCGCGATTCCTTGCCGGCCGCCACCGGCAGCGACATGCTCTGCGAATCATCCACCGCCACGATCAGCTCCCCCGGCACCGTACTTTCCCTTGTCACGATCCGGGGCAGACCGACAACCGCCACCAGCAGCGACGCGAACGCCGCCAGGCGCAGAACCACCAGGACGGCCACGCGCCACGGCGCCTCACCGCCCAGACTCCGAACGGTGAGGACCACGACCGCCAGAGCCAACACAATCAGGAGGTACAGCCCGATACCGGACAAAGCAGGCCTCGCCAACGATAGCCCTGCAGCACAAAACCACTGCGGTAGTACAGATAGCAATCTGTTCGATGCCGCGGTTCCATAGGCCTCTGTGCGGGGAGGAGTCGGCGAGTCAGCGAGTCGCGGGTCGCGAGTCGACGGCTACGGCTACGGCGTCAACGGCGTCAACGGCTACGGTCCCGCAGGGCGGGAGCAAAGGCGCTTGCGCGCGGTAGTGGTAAGGGTAGCCGCTGTCGTTTGCCGTCGTTGCCGTCATCCTGCCCATCCTCCGTGCCTTTCATCCTGTCCATCCTGTCCACTGTCGTTTGGCGCCGTTGTCTTCGCCCTGTCCATCCCGTTCTCTTGCCGTTCCCCGCCCCCCTGGAGGCACGCTCACCTGCTGCGGCGAAGTTCCCCACCATCATGCCTCCCTGGGAGGGCGCTCCATGGAACAGTTCTGCCTTACCCACGCCGTTTCGCTGCTCCTGACGCTGGGGCTCGTACTGGTCGCACTGCCAACCGCCGGTGCGGAGACGTTGTACAACGGCATCGAGCTGCCCTCGGACTGGCCACCCGAGGGGCGGCGGATCTCCCGAGAGCCGGCGCCGCAGCCTCCCTATCTGACGCACCCGCCGGCCGTGATCCCCATCGACGTGGGCCGCCAGCTTCTCGTTGACGACTTCCTCGTGCACAGCACGACGCTCACCCGGAAACACCACACGGCAACCTACCACCCCGCCACCCCCGTCCTGACCGCCGACAAGCCCTGGGAGCAGGAGGGTCTTCCGACGGCCATGCCTTTCAGCGACGGCGTCTGGTGGGACCCGGCGGAAGGCCTGTTCAAGTTGTGGTACATGGGCGGGTATGTGAAGCACACCTGCTACGCCACCTCCCGCGATGGGCTGCACTGGGACAAGCCGGAGCTGGACGTGGTGCCGGGGACCAACATCGTGCACACCAAGACGCGGGACTCCTCCACGGTCTGGCTGGATCTGGAGGCACAAGACCCCAACAGGCGGTATGTGCTGCAGATCTACCCGCATCCGGATGACGGCGGCGCGTATGAGGTCTGCTTCTCCCCGGACGGCATCCACTGGGGCGAGCGGGCGGTGCGGACGGGGCCTGTGGGTGACCGGGGGACGATCTTCTACAACCCCTTCCGCAAGGTGTGGGTCTGGGGCATCCGCTGGGGTGTGCGGGACCTGGGGAGGATGCGGCTGTACCAGGAGGGCGCGGACCTGGTGTCCAGCGCCCAGTGGGAGCGCGGGGCTCCGACGGAGTGGGTGGGAGCCGACGACCTCGACCCACGGCGGGAGGACCTCAACACCCCCTGCGAGCTGTACAACCTGGACTGCGTGGCCTACGAGAGCCTCATGCTGGGGCTGTTCGACATCTGGCGCGGTCAGCCCGAGGACCGCGCGAAGCCCAACGAGCTGTGTGTGGGCTACAGCCGCGACGGCTTCCACTGGACCCGCCCGGACAGGCGGCCGTTCATCCCCGTGTCGGAGCGCTGCGGCGACTGGAACTGGGGGAACGTGCAGTCTGCGGGGGGCTGCTGCCTTATTGTGGGCGATGAGCTGTGGTTCTATGTCAGCGGCCGCTCCGGCGAGCGGGGGAGCAAGTCCTCGGGCCACAGTGTCACAGGGCTGGCCACGCTCCGCCGCGATGGCTTCGTCTCCCTGGACGCCGGCGATGAAGCAGGGACGCTGACCACGCGCCCGGTGACCTTTTCCGGCAAGTATCTGTTTGTCAATGTCGACGCCGCCGCAGGTGAGCTTCGGGCGGAGGTCCTCGACGAGCAGGGCGAGGTCCTCGCGCCCTTCACGCAGGAGGCCTGCATTCCTGCGGCGGCGAACTCGACCTGCGCCAGGATCACCTGGCAGGGGGTGGAAGACGTCGCGGCAGTGGCCGGCAGGCCGGTGCGGTTCCGCTTTCACCTGCGCAATGGGAGCCTGTACGCCTTCTGGGTCAGTCCGGAGACGACCGGTGCCGGCCACGGGTACGTCGCCGCCGGAGGCCCGGGGTTCACGGGACCGAGGGACACCGTGGGCCGCGGGAGGTGAAAGACGCGTAGCGGTCGAGCACAGGGGCCATCTGAGCCACCGTGCCGCCCGATGGGTTGCGGCTTTTCCGCCCCTCGCCGTTGCGGCCGTCATCCGCCGTGATCTGTTGCCCGGTCGTTGTCCTCCGTCGCAGCCCGCGGTCTGGGGAGCCCCTACATGGAGAATGAACTCATGCCCTGGTGTCTGATGCTCGGTCTGTGCTTTGTTGCCTGCACCGCCTTCGCTGAGGACTTCGCCCCTCCCACGCCGCCTGCCGACGTGGAGCAGTTCGGCAGGCACATCCAGCGAACGATGACGCTACTTGCCACCAGCACGCCGGAGCATCGGAACCGGGTGCGGATCCTGTTCTACGGCCAGTCCGTCACCGCCGGGCCGTGGTCGCATGAGCTGATGGCGCAGATCAAGCAGACCTGGCCCGATGCAGACCTGGTCATCGAGAACCGCGCCATCGGGGGCTATCAGGCCGAGGCGTTGATCCACACCGCCGACTACGACCTGTACCCCTTCTACCCCGACCTGGTGGTCTTCCACTGCTGGGGCGGCGTGGCCGGCGGTCAGCAAGAGGAGATCATCAAGCGTATCCGGCAACGCACCACCTCGGAGGTGCTGCTGTGGACCACGCACTTCCGCTGGCCGCCGGACCTGGCCCGAGACGCGGCGCCCAATGAAGCGGCACGGCGCCTGACGGCGGATGACGACGCCCGCTGCGCCTTGCTCCGCGAGTTGGCTGTCAAGTACGGCTGCGA
>CAYRFY010000191.1:0-2425 GCA_964423635.1 uncultured Armatimonadia bacterium
CGCTCCGGCTAGTGCCGCGCCGGCGGCGGGACTGATCCCGGGGCGCGCCTGCTTCAGGCTCTAGCGAAGCTTCGCCTCAAACCGACGAGCACGGCACGGAGGTTGCTCCGGGGGCGGCGACACGGCCCGGCGGCGAGCCTTCCGGCTCGCCGAGTCGGGCTGGAAAGCCCGACCTACGCGTTCACGAACGGCGTGATCGCGACCCCAGAACTCGATTCATCTGTGCAGGAGTCGGTGCATATAGGCATCTAGTGAAGCTCCGCCTCAAACCGACGAGCACGGCGCGGAGGTTCGCCTCGGGTGGTGCCACGGCCGGGCGGCGATCCCGCAGGGCGGGATCGCCGAGTCGGGCTGGAAAGCCCGACCTACGCGTTCACGAACGGCAGGATCGCGACCCCAGAACTTGGTTCATCTGTGCAGAAGTCGGTCCACATAGGCATAGAGTACTAGCCGCCGGCCTCACCGACGAAGCGCGAGAACAGGGCGGCGAGGCGGTCCTGGTGGCGTACCATGTGCTCGGGGTGGAACTGCACCCCCACGCAGAATCTGGCCCCCTCGCGCTCCAGGGCCTCACAGACTCCGTCGCCGGCCCGGGCCACGATGCGGAAACCCTCCGCCGGCTCATCAACGGCCTGATGGTGGAAGCTGTTGACGACGAGCGGCGCCTCGCCCACGGCGGAGGCGAAGACGCAGTCGGGCTCTATCGCGATCGTGTGGGTCCCGTGCCAGTTTGGCGCGTTCTGGGTGTGCTTGACCGCTTCCGGCACGCGGGAGGGGATGTCCTGGATCAGCGTGCCTCCGGCGAAGGCGTTGAGCGCCTGCACGCCCCTGCAGATGCCCAGCACCGGAAGATCGGGACGCCGGAGTGCGAAGTCCACGGTGACCTTGTCGATCTCGTCGCGCTGGGGGCTGATCTCGCCCAGGGCGCGGTCCGGCTCCCGGCCGTACACCCGCGGGTCCACATCCACCCCTCCGGTGATGAGCACAGCGCGCACCAGAGACAGAGCGGTCGCTGTGGCGTCGAGGTCTTCGGAGTACGGGATGAGCACCGGGGCCCCCCCGGCGGCGAGGACCGCGCGGCAGTAGGCGTGGGGGCAGGTGTTCTGAGGCGAATCGGACGAACCGCTACTGAGACTGCACAGGATCCCGATCGGTGGCCGCATGGGGCCGCCCTCCTTCTTGCCACCCCGCCACCCAGCCCACGATGATGAGCAAAATGCAGACCGTCACCAGCGGGGCATTACCGATGCGGTGGTAGATCGAGAGGCCGTCGAGCGCGGGCACGCTCTCGGAGATGACCCCGGGGAGGTCGACCGGCACCTGGGCGAGGGGCCGTCCCCAGGGATCATAGATGGCGCTGCGCCCGTCGCTGGCCGCGCGACAGACGTACTTGCGGGCCTCGACGGCCCGGAACGGCGCTGTGGCCGAGTGCTGAGCGGCTTCCACCGTTCCCTGGGCCCAGGCATCGCTGGTGAGCACCGCCACCATCTGCGCCCCCATGCGGCACACCTCGCGCGTCGGGTCCGAGAAGATCGCCTCAAAGCAGATGAGGGGAGCGACCCGGATGCCCGAGACATCGAACAGTTTGCGCTCCCTGCCCGGAGACAGGTCGTGCCTGCGGATCGGGTAGCGGTTGAGCAAGGGGAGTTTGTCCCGCAGTGGTACCCATTCGCCGAACATGACCAGGTCGTTCTTGTGGTAGCGGTCCACGATCTGTCCCTCGGGGTTCAGGAGCACGGCGGCGTTGTAGTGCCTGTCGCCTTCGACCTCCAGCGACCCCATGAGCAGGTGCCCGGTGAAGCGCCCCGCGCCCTGACGGACGGCATCCTGGATCAGCGGGTCGAGAGTAATGAACCCCGGAATGGCGCTCTCGGGCCAGATGGTCAGGTCCGTGTTGGGTGGCACCGTTTCGTTGAGGGAGGTATAGGTGTGGGCCGCGACTTCCGCGCCCTGGGCGCCGCCGGTGACGGGTACGGAGCCCTGCACGATGGCGACACTCAGCTCCCGGGCCCCGGAGGGTGTCTCGGCGCGCGCCAGGGCATAGGCGCCACCGAAGTACACAGAGAACACCAGTCCGTAGGCCAGTACGGCCACCCCGGAGGCGGTGCGGGACCAGGCGGGGGTATCCATCGGGGCGGTGCGAAACTTGGCCGGGAGCACCCCCAGCAGCCCCTGGGCCAGGGCCGCGTTGACCAGGGCCATCAGGAAGGTCAGGCCAAGCTGACCGAACACCGAGCAGACCTGGATAACGGTGGCGTGGTCGTACTGGCTCAGGGCCAGGTCGCCGCCGCTGAAGGGAGCCAGGCGGAACCCGCTGCGCAGGAGGCAGGGCCCCAGGGCATAGGCCGCCGCGGCGGCGAAGGGGCGGACGAAGGGAGAGCTGGAGCGCATGGCGGGACCGGCCAGGGCACCGAACAGGGCGAAA
>CAYRFY010000191.1:2435-12118 GCA_964423635.1 uncultured Armatimonadia bacterium
AGGGCCTGATAGGCCGACAGCAGCAGCCATGGCAGCAGCCCCCAGAGGGTGAAAGAGCCAAGTAGCGTGCCCATGAACGCCAGACCGAAGACCAGGCCGCAGAGGGCGCCGGAGGCCGCGCCACGCACGCGGCCGAGGACGTAGAACATGGGCACCAGCGAGACCCAGGCCAGGGGGCCCAGGTCATAGGGGGGGAAGGCCAGCGAGGTGAGCGCTCCAGAGAGCGCCGCCACTATCGGCATGGCCAGGCGAGTGCGAAGGCGGGCGGCGGTAGTCATCGGCTTGTGCGGTCTCTCCGAAGCGATGTGCCGGGTCGGGCCGGGCCGGGGCCTTCAAGTGGGCCCGTGTTCGCCGGTATCCGCGCGCCCCGGGCGGCGGGGCCGTCGGGCGTCGTCGGTACGGATTGGGCTCGCGGCCGTCTGAGAGACACGACGGCCGCTCATCGGCGTCGGCGGCCCGTGCCCTAGCAGCGCTGCCGGAGACTGCACATTCGCGTGCGAGTGTCATTCTGACAGCGTCCGCTCCCGGATGGAGCAGTTCGGAGAATCCCCCGGCATTCAAGGAGATTCCTCGCTATCTCGCTGCGCGAGACCAACGCTCAGAATGACATGAGCGGGGCCAGCCGGGCTTTCCTGCCGGACCTCAATGACCGGCGGCGGATGCCGGGCGCACAGGGCGGCCTACGCCGGCACGGCCACCTCTCCGGCGGCCAGCTTGCCCAGAAACCGCTCCATGCGTGTGAGCGACTCCTTGAGGTTGTCCATGCTGGTGGCGTAGGTGCAGCGCAGGTGTCCTTCGCCGCAGGCGCCGAAGGCCGTGCCGGGTACGGCGGCCACCTTCTCTTCGAACAGCAGGGCCTCCGAGAACTGCCTGGATGTCAGCCCTGTGCCGGCGATGGAAGGGAAGGCATAGAAGGCACCCTTGGCCTCGAAGCACGGCAGCCCGATCTCATTGAGACCGTGGATGAACATGCGCCGTCGCTGATCGTACTCGCGCATCATGTCCTGCATCTCGCGCTCGCAGTTGTGGAGTGCCTCGATGGCTCCGATCTGGCCGCCGATGGGGGCGGAAAGAGCGGTGTAGGCGTGAATCCGCACCATCGCGTCGATCACGGACTTGGGGCCACAGGCATAGCCGATGCGCCAACCGGTCATGGCGTAGGCCTTGGAGAAGCCGTTCATCAGCAGGGTGCGCTCCTGCATCCCCGGCAGCGAGGGAAAGCAGGTGTGCTGGCCGTCGTAGGTGAGGTGGGCGTAGATCTCATCGGAGACGACGAACAGATCGCGTTCCCGGGCGATCTGGGCCAGGGCCGCCAGCTCATCGTGCGTCATCACGGCGCCGGTGGGGTTATTGGGGTAGCCGATGATCATGCCCCGCGTGCGGGGGCCGATGGCGGCCTCGATGTCCTGAGGCTGTGGGCGAAAATCGTTCTCGATCACCGTCCGCACACCCACCGGGTTGCCCCCGGCCATGGAGACGCAGGGCATGTAGGACACGTAACACGGCTCCGGGACGATGACTTCGTCCCCGGGCGCGAGCAGGGCCCTCATGGCCACGTCCATCCCCTCGCTGACGCCCATTGTGATGACGATCTCGGTGGCGGGGTCGTAGCTCACGCCGTAGCGCTTGAGGAGGTCCTCGGCGATGGCCTCGCGCAATTGTAGCAGGCCGTGGTTGCTGGTATAGGAGGTCATCCCGCGGCGGAAGCTGTCCACCACGGCATCGCAGATCTTCCAGGGGGTGGCGAAGTCGGGCTCCCCCACTCCGAGACTGATGACATCCTCCATGCCGATGACCAGGTCAAAGAACTCGCGGATGCCGGATGGGGGGAGGTCGCGGGCCAAGGGTGAGATCGAGAAGCCTTTGGCACAGTTGGGGGTCATGGTGTCACCGCCAGTCTGCCGCCGGCCTTGCGCTCCTGCAGGCAGCGCCCCTCGATCTTGTAGGTCTTGAGGACGAAGGAGGTGGCTGTCGTCTTGACACCGGGGATGGGGGCCAGCTTCTCGGCGACGAACCTGGCGATGTCGCGGAAATCATCGCCCTCCACGACCACCTGCAGGTCGGAGGTGCCGGACATCAGATAGGCCGAGTGGACCTCGTCGAACAGGGCGATATGCTCGGCGATGGCGTCGAAGCCCTTGCCGTGTTCGGGGACGGCTTCGACGGCGATGAAGGCATAGACCTTGGCCGAATCGGTGGCGGCCCAGTTGACGAGAGCGGAGTATCCCAGGAGGATGCCGGAGGCCTCGGCCTGGGCGATGATGGCCTCCACCCTGTCGACTTCCAGGCCGAGACGAGTGGCGATTTCAGCAGGCGCCATGCGGGCGTCCTGCTCCAGCAGCTTGAGCACTTCCTGCACGTCTCACACCTCCTTGGCATCGTGACGAGATAGGCGGAACGGCGGTGTCGCAAGATGCGCCGGTGATCCCCGTTGGCGAAGAGCCGCCTCGGACCGACCAGGTGCCCACTGAAGGCCTGTGGTAGCGGACGACGGCGGTTCCCGCCTCGCGGGACCCAGTGGGGGTGTGAAGCCCGATCGCGCCCGGCAGGACGCCGGCGAACGGCTGGGCCGAGCCCCAGAACTTGCCTCGGACGCTAAGGAGTGCTCGCCTCCAGGCACCGAGAGATACCGCCGGAAACCGGCCTTGGCCGAGAATCTCATTCCGAGAGCGTCCGCTCCCGGAAGGAGCAGATCGAGGAATCTCCCGGCATTCAGTGAGATTCCTCGTTATCTCGCTGTGCGAGATTGACGCTCGGAATGACATGAGCCGGGCCAGCCGGACTCTGCGGCCGCACCTCCAGTGTCCTCGGTCTCGTTCGCGGCCTGCGGCCCGCGAACGCAGCGCGGGTCGCGCCGGTGCGCGGCGCCGACCGGCCTTCGCACGGGGCAGCCCGTTTCGTCACACGGCTCGGTATGGATCATCACATGGGCCCTGGGGAACAAGGCCGCAATCTCCTGCTCGAGATGATCGGTGATTTCGTGGGCCTCGGTCACGGTCATCTCGGCGCAGACCACAAGATGCAGATCGATGTGGCGCTCGTGGCCTGCCCTGCGCGACCTGAGCTTATGGAAGTCGACGTACAGGGAGTGATGGCCCCTGATCGTAGCCACTATGCGCTGGATCTCGTCTTCGGGCAGGGCACGGTCCAGCAGTTGATTCACGGCCTCCCGGGCGATCCGGGTGCCCTGGCCCATGACGATCAAGGCGACGATGACGGCCAGCAGCGGGTCGATCCAGTGGGCCTGTATGCCGAAGTGCTCCAGGCCCCAGGCCATCGCCAGTCCTGCAAAGACGGCGGCGGAGCACCACACGTCGGCGCTGAGGTGGGCGGCGTCGGCCTGCAGAGCCATGGAATCGTGCCGGCGCGCCACTCTGTACAGGTGGGCCGAGACCAGGATGTTGACCACCATCGACAGGCCCATCACACCCACCGCCGGGCCGTGATCCAGTTGCTGCAGGCGCCCGAGGAACACGGCCCTGAGCGCCGTGTACAGGATGCCCAGTGCGGCGACGACGATCAGGGCCGCCTCGATGGCCCCCGAGAGGGCCTCGTACTTGCCGTGCCCGTAGACATGCTCCTCGTCGGCGGGCTCATTGGCCTTGCGGACGCTGAAGAATGCCAACAGAGCGGCGATGAGGTCGTTGCCGGAATGCAGCGCCTCGGACAGCACGCTGATGGAGCCGGAGGCGAAGCCGGCCACGAGCTTTGTGGCGGTGAGCAGCGAGTTGGAGGCCACGGACAGCAGGGCCGCCCTGCGGGTCTCGACTGCTCGGATGGAATGGCTCGGCGCCTGTGGGCTCATGTTCGAAGACCGGCGGCGAGAATGGGCGGGGCGGTAAGTGGCCAGTTGCGAAAAGGGGCGGTGGCCTGCAGCCTACCGCCCCCGGTCATGGACGTATGGAGCTTTGCGCTGCGTCCAGAAGGCCTGCCGGGAAGCCCGCCTTCGCCGGGAATGTCATTCTGAGAGCGTCCGCTCCCGGAGGGAGCAGCTCGAAGAATCCCCTGGCGTTCAACGGGATTCTTCGCTATCTCGCTACGCGAGATTGACGCTGAGAATGACAGAAACCGGGCCGGCCGGACTTTTCGGCCGGACCTCTAGAACCTGCGCTTGGGCTTGCCGCCGCGTTTGGAGGCTCGGTCCTTCTCCTTCTTCCGGCGCTCGCGGCGCTCCTCACGCTTCTCTTCCATCTCAGCGCTGACCTTTTGCTTACGCTCGTCGAGGGCTTCGCGCTGGAGCTTCTCCACTCCACTGAGGCCGGCGGGGCGGGCCGGCTCTCCATTGCCCTCGGCCTCGGCGGCCAGTTCAGTGGTGCGTCGCGCCGTGGATCGGGCCCGTGCGGGCGCAGAGGCCTGAGCGCCACCGGCCGCCCGCTTCTCGAGCCAGACCACCAGCGGAGCGGCGATGAAGATCGAGGAATAGCAGCCGAAGGTGACGCCAAAGAGCATGGTGAGAGCGAAGCCCCGGATCGCCTCACCGCCGAACAGGACCAGGGCGGAGATGGTGATGAGGGTGGTCAGGACGGTGTTGACCGAGCGCGCCATGGTCTCCAGCAGACTGGTATTGGCCGTCTCGGCGAAGCTGGCACGGCGATGCAGCCTCATGTTCTCACGGATGCGGTCGAAGATGACCACCGTGTCGTTGATGGAGTACCCCAGCACGGAGAGGATCGCGGCGACGAAGGCGCTGTTGAGCTCGACCCGGAAGATGGCCATGCAGCCCATGACGAGGAGGATGTCATGGACGAGCGCGACGATGGACGCGATGGCGAAGCGGAACTCGTAGCGGATGGTGATGTACAGCATGATGAGGATGCTGCCCACGATGAAGGCCCACAGGGCCTTGGCGCGGAGCTCGGCACCGACGACCGGTCCCACGCTTTCGCGGCCCAGGTCGGAGATCTCGCCCATGTCGGGAAAGGCCTTCTGGAGCGCGGCGCGGAGTTCGACATCGCGCCTGGCGGCCTCTTCGTCATTGTTCACCGGAGGTGTGCGCAGGTACAGATTGCTGAGCTCGCCCTGCTCATCGGCCACGACCTGGATGTTGCTGCTGCCCAGGTTCTGGCCGGAGAGCACGCCGCGAACCTTGGCGATGACCGCCGCGGTCTGGGCGTCGCTTTGGGAAAGCGGGGCGGAGAACTGATAGCGGTAGAGGCTGCCGCCGGTGAAGTCGATCCCGTAGTTGAGGTTCCAGACCCCCCATGCCACGAGACCGAGCAGGATGGACAGGCCGGAGATGGTGTACCACAGCTTGGCCTTGCCGACGATGTCCCAGTTTCTGTTTCGGAATAGCTCCACGTCCGAAGGACCTCCTTGGCGCTGCATCGGCGCCATCATTGCGGCGGTGCGCGTCTGGCGCTGGTGCCCGCTAGCGTCGTTCGGCCTCGCTGACCCCGAACAGACCGGTTCTTTGTCCAAGCTTGGATTCGGCGGCTATCGTCACGAGCCAGCGAGTGATTGTCACCGCGCTGAAGAAGGAGCAGACCACGCCGATGAACAGCACGGTGGCGAAGCTCTTGATGACGCTGGTGCCCAGAAAGTACAGGACGGCGCAGGTGATGAGGGTCGTGACGTTGGAATCCACGATGGCGGTCCAGGCGCGATCAAAGCCTGCGGCGGCCGCGGCGCGCATGGACTTACCGGACCTGAGCTCCTCACGCAGACGCTCGAAGACCAGCACATTGGCGTCCACGGCCATGCCGATGGAGATGATGATCCCGGCCACGCCCGGGAGCGTCAGCGTGATGCCTCCGACGCCCTTGATGCCCTGTGAGGCCCCGAGGATGGCGAAGACAATGAGCACGTAGAGGGCCAGGGCGATGGTGGCCAGCACTCCGGGGACGCTGTAGTACAGGATCATGTAGATCGCGACGACGATCAGGCCGGCGACACCGGCGCGCACGCTGCGGGTGATGGTGTCCTGGCCCAGTGTGGCGCTGACCGTGCGGTTCTCGGCGATCTCCAGAGGCACGGGTAGGGCGCCGGCGTTGAGCAGCAGACGGAGGTCGCCGGCCTCCTGGGTGCTGAAGTTGCCCTCGATGACACCCTCACCGGGGATGGGCCCGCGGATCTCCGGGGCCATCTGGCACTCACCGTCCAGCACGATGGCCATGAGGCTTTTGACGTTCTGGCTGGTGAAGGTGTGGAACTCATTCTTCTTGTTAGGCTTCAACTCGAAGGTGACTTGCCAGTCGCCGGGGCCGTCGCCGGCCACCACGCGCGAGTTGGGGACGAGGTCGGAGCCCTTGAATCGGGCGTCGGATTCGGCCAATACGCGCTCCCAGGGGACGATCTCGCCCGTTCTGGTGTCTTTCCACTCGTCGTAGGAGTCCGCGCCGGGCGCCGCGCTCTCGTAGTGCTTGGGAATGAGCCGGAACTCCAGGAGCGCGGTGCTCTTGAGGATCGATGAGACGCGGTCGGGATCCTTGACGCCGGGGATCTCCACGATGATCTGGTCGTGGCCCTGTTTCTGGATGACCGGCTCGCGGATCTCGCCCAGCGCGAAGAGACGCTTGTCGATGATACTCTTGACTTTGTCCGCCGTGTCTGCGGTGACGGGGACGGACTCGATTTCCTTGGTGTGAGGGTCGATCTCGTAGTCTCCGGGATAGATGGACTGCAGCTCGTCCAGCAGGGCCCTGTGCTGTTGCTTGGCCATCTGCTCGTCGACGGCGTTGGTCTTGACCACGACCTGGTTGGGGGAGACGGCATCCACCTTGACATAGCCGTTGACCACATCTTCGCGCGTCGCCCAGTCGGGGTTGCCCATCAAGACCCGGAGCAGGCGCTCTTCCAGTTGGTCCTTGGTGGGAAGTGCCGGCTTGTCGTCCTTTTCCGCTGCCGCGGTGGCCTCGGCTTGCTTGGCGTCTTCATCGCCTTCCTTGGCCGCGGGGTCCTGAGACTTGGCGGCCTCTTCGGTGGCCTCGTCTTCGTCCTTGTCGGCCCACAGCGGGCGATCCTTGGTCTGGTCGGTGGTGAACTTCATCTCCGCGTAGGGCAGGCAGCGCAGCACCACGTGGAGGCCGCCCTGGAGGTCGAGACCGAGCTTCACATTGGGGCTGGGGCGGTAGATGCCGATGCTACCGAGCTGAGCGATGGGCTGCTCAGCTTGTTGGTCCTCGTCCGCCGCAGCGCCCATGGCGCGGGGCCCGAAGTCCTTGAACTTGTCCTGGAGTGCCTTGAGGACGGCTTTCTCGTCGCGGTCGAGCTGCTCGGCGTCCTGGGCGTAGGTCTTGATGGAAACCTTGCCGGGGTCGTCGAGGACGATATCCTCGGCACCGAGGTGCCCGAGGTCCGCGGCCGCCAGGGCGTCCAGGATCTCCTTGGCCTTCTCATCGAGCTTGGCTTTGCCTTCGGTCAAGGGCTTATCGAAGGCGAACTCCAGAGAGGTCTCGGTGAAGTTCTGCCGGGGGATGCCCCGAATGGGGCGGAAGCCAACCAGGAACGTCACCACGAAGAGAAGCGCGATGTACAAGATCCAGAGCCGGGTCCGCGAGTGCATAGATCGTTCTCCTTAACTGACCATCGACCTGACTTGGGGGCGCGGGGAGTGCCGCCTGGGTCCCGCACGCCCGATGGATGACCGGTAATCAGCCTAGCGGGGGGTATGTCCCCGAACAACCAAGGGCCGGGACAGTTTCGCGTCCCGGCCCGTGCCGACGACGGTGTCGCATGATTCGGAGCAGGGCAGTGCTATTGGGGCGGCGAGAACTTTGCCCGCCGAGCAGTCGTCGTTATCGTTCACGGCGGAAATGAGCGAGATCGGGACCGGCACCCCGCGCACAATAAGAGCCACGCGCCGCCCCTGACCTGCGCGCCGGCTCCGAAAATGCAAAGGCCGCCAGGGCGCCCATCCACGACCGCTGCCGCTCCGCCACCTGAGGGGCACCCGACGGCACATGACTGCGAATGACTGCCCTGTGGGCACGAGAATTGCGGAGTATTATACGAAGGCCATCTGACAGTGTCAAGCAGAAGGCCGTTGGGGTGGGCGCACGAGACGCTAAAAAAAGCATGATTGTCACTCATATAACATAGTATAGACAACTAATGGAAGCGGAGCAAGAAAGAAGTCTTTCGTTGACGGTTTGGCGAGTACCAGGTGGCCCATGGCCGCATTGTTTGACGCTTTTGGGAAGCGGGTATAAGTCCCCTGATTTGCCATTGAGTTGTTCCCAATGGAAGTTTACATGACCCAACGGACCGGCGGCTATCCCGGTAGAATCGGCCATTTCCGTGGCGCCCCTGACCCGCGGAGCGGACCTCGCGAGGGCTGCCGCACTCAACCTGACGGTGCCTTTGACCGATAACGTGTGCATAACGACACAGTAACCGTTCCACCCAATTCGCGCGACGATCTTTTTGGCGAGCAGGTAGCGCGTTCGGTGCGGGCACCGCAGACCAAGATGAGGAAACTCTCCAATGAACGGCACAGCACTCATTGTGGAAGACGACCACTACCTGCACCAGAGCCTCAGTGAGGCACTGGCGGACGCGGGGCTCAAGAGCACCGCCGTCATCTCAGGAGCCGACGCACTTGCCGAGTGCGAGAAGCAGCAACCCAGTCTGGTTCTCCTGGACCTGTCTTTGCCTGACATGGACGGGCTGGATGTCTGCCGCGAGCTGAGGCGGCATTCGGTGGTGCCCATCATCATGCTCACTGGGCGCCGCAGCGACATCGACCGCATTGTCGGTCTGGAAGTGGGGGCGGACGACTACATCCCCAAGCCCTTCCACCGCGCCGAGTTGGTGGCCCGCGTCCGCGCACTGTTGCGTCGCGCCAACGATTATACTCAGCGGCTGCCCGAGCGGGAGATATCGGTGGGACAACTGCACATCCGCAAGGACCGCCGCACCGTGTATCAGGGCGAGCGGGAAGTGGCCCTCACTCCCAAGGAATTCGAGTTGCTCTGTGCTCTCGCCTCGCGCCCCGGTGAGGTGATCCCCTCCAAGCAATTGCTGTGGGAGGTGTGGCAGTATCCCGAGGGCATCCGCACCAGGACGCTGGATGTCCACATTGGCCGGCTGCGCGGCAAGCTAGAGCGTGACCGCAAGAACCCGGAGCTGATCCGGACCGTCCCGGGCGTGGGCTACAAGCTGGAATCGCTTGCCTGAAGGCCCGTCACGTGACCGGGTAGGCATTGACCGGCGCTCCTCTGTTATCTGGGGGAGCGCCGGTTTGATTCGTGCCGGGCTCCGGAGGTTCGCGAACCATATGGGACCCCGTGGCGTTATTGGCTGTATAGCTGTATACTGGATAATAGAGGTCCGGCCGAAAAGTCCGGTCGGTCCGGTTCCTGTCATTCTGAGCGTCAATCTCGCGCAGCGAGATAGCGAAGAATCTCGTTGAATGCCAGGGGATTGTACAAGCTGCTCCCTCGGGGAGCGGGCGCTCTCGCAATGACACTCCCATGCAAATGCAGACTTCTCGGCCGCGCTTCTAGACGACGGCTGTACCGTGGGGCCGCAGGGACCTGTCGGGACGTGCGCGCGGTGGCGACGGCCGCTGTTTGGCGTACACCACAATAGCGGAGCTTGGCCCCAAACAGACCGGGCGTCCGCGGAGGGCGTTGGACAGCGAGCGACGGTGGTTTTCGGGGGGCAGGACCGAGTCGGGGCGCGCTTCTCGACTCACATTATGCATGAACACCCTGGGGCCGCATTTCGCCATTCCCGCGTCGGGA
>CAYRFY010000192.1:0-12096 GCA_964423635.1 uncultured Armatimonadia bacterium
GCGGGGACCTTCCGATGGCCGGCCCGAATCGCGTCCGGAGGCCGACGCCGGCCTTTCCGGCCGGCTTGGCGGGCTGGGAACTCAGATTATGCAGGTTCCGGGCAGGGGCCGATTCACGTCGCCTCACCCCCCCGGCCCCCCTCTCCCTTACTCCGCCAAACGGCCGGCGGAGACGGGAGGAGGGGGGAGAACGGCAGTACTTCGACCGTTCCGGACGTGGGAATGGCGAAATGTGCCCCCAGTGCGTTCATGCATAATGTGAGTGGAAAGCCCGCCCCACCAACCGCAGGTGCCGCCGCCGTTGGCCGCTGGCCTTGCCCCCTCGATCCCGGCTCCCCTCGCAGCCCCTCTTCCTGAAGGTCCCCGCCATGGTTGCGCGAAATGGCTCTGGCAACCCCCGATCCGGCCCGGCCGACATGGCGCTGCGGACCGACGCCGCCGCGATGCCTGGGCCGCGCACTCTGGAGGCGCAAGATGCGGATGGTGTCGATGGTCTTCACGTTCGTTCTCCCGGCCTGTACCATCGCCTGGGGCCAGCAATCGGAGTATGAGTCCTTCGAGGAAGGTGTGCCGGCGCACTTCACCGCCACCCGCGCGGAAAGTCTGAGCATCTCTCCATGGCACAGCAAGCAGGGCGACCACTCGCTGCGCTGGGACTGGCGCGGGGGTGAGGAGCTTGTTATCCACCACGGCATCGGAGATGTGGCGCGCCGCGGCGGTTACAATTGCAGGGCCTCCTTCTCCGTCTGGGTCTACATGGAGGAGCCCATCGCCGACGCGTTGGCCTTCGAGTTCCGGGAAGGGGACGAGGTCACCGGCTGGTTCCACTTCCCTCTGGAGTTCACCGGATGGCGCCAGGGGCGCCCCTTCTACCACGACTTCCCCAACGGCGCTCCCACAGCCGACGTGGACAACCTCCGCATCACCGCCCCGACCGCGGTAGCCGAGGGGACTTTGTTCCTCGACTTTGTCAAGTACAACACGCTCACATATGCCGGCAACGCGGTGGATCCGGAAAAGATGGCCCGCTGGCGGCCCCCTGCGCCGGATGAGGCGCGCTTTCCCCGGCCCCACAGCGTCACCGAGGCGGAGCTGGCGGGAATCCGCAAGCTCCTGGGCCCCGAGGAGGGCTCCGGCATTGCCCAATCGCGTGTGGCCGACCTCGTCGGGAAGGTAACGGCCCTGGGCATCACGCGGGACGAGCACGGCGTGCGTGGTCCGGGCATCGATGCCCACTATCAGTACCTCTCCGCTCCGGGCGAGTTCGGCTTCAAGGACATCGAGTACTTCTCAGACGAGCACGGGCCCGGTTGGCTGGGGATGCAGACCCCAAGCGCCATGAGCTCCCTGGCCTACCAGGTCGCCGCCGCATACCGGGCAAGCAATGACGCCGAGCAACGAGGCCAACTTCGCGAGGCCTACCTCCTGCTGGCCGACCACGTCCACGACCAGGCGCTTCAGGCGGGTTCCGGTTTCAAGTGGAATTGGTGGGTCGGGGGGGCGTGGGCCGACGCGGTGTTTCTGATGCGCGACGTTCTGGAGCAGACCGGGCGGCTGCAGGCGTTCACCGACTTCCTGCTCTACACCTACGGCGCCCAGGCGCTGTTCGCCGAGGGGGAACCGCCCTCCCACATGGACTTCTTCAATCTCACGGTCCCGCGCCTACTCTCCCAGTGCCTGCTGCAGGTGGAGCCGGCCGAGCAGGTGCGCTGGCTCAATGCCTTCAAGGCCATGCTGGAGCAGTCCATGCTACGGCCCGCGAGCGCCCTGAAGATCGACGGCTCCGCCTACCACCATGCCGGCCATTACCACTCCTACGCCCAGGGCGCCTTCATCAATCTGCCACCTATACTGCTCAAGCTCAGCGGCACGCCGTGGCGCCTAACGGCTGAGGCCCACGAGCGCCTGAAGCGCGCCATGCTGGCACAGCGGCTGTACGCCAATCGCTTCGATCTGCCGGTGGCGCTGACGGGTCGCAGCCCGTTTGTGTCGGGCTATGGCCTCATCGCGCCCCACGGGGCCCGGGCTCTGGGGGTCTTGGCGCGCTGCGGAACTCCGGACGGATCGCAGGAGGCGGACCCGGAGGTTGCCGCGGCATACCTGCGTCTGGTGCCCGAAGCGGCCGACGACGAGCCCTACCCGGCACTGGGCATCACGCCGGAGCCGGAGCCCAGCGGCACCTTCGTCATGCCCTACGCGGGCCTGCTGTGCCATCGGGGCGACGACTGGCTGGTCGGCATCAAGGGCCAGAGCAAGTATGTCTGGGGAACCGAAAGGCAGGCGCAGCGCAACTGCTACGGGCTCTTCATGGGGCTGGGTAACCTGGAGGTCCTCGCCGGTGGGAGCCCCGTCTCGGCGGTGGCCAGTGGTCGGCAGGGCAACGGTTGGGACTGGAGGCGCTTCGAGGGCACCACGGTCCCGCAACTACCCTTGGAGACCATCGACAAGGGCTGGACATCGCCCTACTCGCCGGAGACCTTCGTCGGCGGGCTCTCGCACCGGGGCCGGGACGGCGTCTTCGCGATGATCCTCAACCAGCCCATGCCCGGCAAGACGACCCTGAGGGGGCGCAAGAGCTGGTTCTTCTCCGGCCGGCAGGTCCTCTGCCTGGGCTCGGATATCTCCTGCGACGAGGAGCAGTTCGCGACCCAGACTACTCTGTGCCAGAGGGGGCTCACCGCGAGCGAGGACAACGGGCCCTCCCCCACTCCACTGGACGGGGGACTGCTTTCAACCTTCCCCGAGGAGCGCTCTCTCGATCCGGCGACCTCCCACTGGTTCATCGACGTGCAGCAGACCGGCTACTACATCCCGGCCGGCCAGACTGCGACCGTGGCGCGCAGGCACCAGGTGAGCCGGGACGTCCTGGACGCGGCGGATACGGAGGGCGACTTCCTGACGGCCTGGATCGACCACGGCCCGGCCCCCACCGCAGCGGCCTACGAGTACCTGCTCGTGGTCCGCGCCGACCCTGAAGACATGCAGAGCCTTGCCGCGACCCCGCCCTACCGGGTGATGCAGCGAGACGAGGCCGCCCACATCGTCTGGGATGCCGCCGGGAGCCGCTGGGCCTGCGTGTTCTTCGCCGCGCAGGAGGTCACCCCACACACAGGACCGTCGGACGCCCTTGTGGTCACAGCAGTTGACCGCCCGTGTCTCATCATGGCCGAAAGGGCTCAGGAAGGGCGCCTGTGCCTCACCATCGCCGACCCCGACTTGAACCTGGACAATAGCGTCAGTCGGCCACGCCCACTGCAGGTGACCCTCCGCGGGCAGTGGCACCTGCAGGACGCCAAGGCGGCGGTCTGCGCCTGGCAGATACCGGGAGCCGAGGAGGCCGTCCGTGTCCTGCAGGCGGGTCCGGAGCAGACCGTCCTGGAGGTCATCTGCGAGCACGGCGCAAGCTACGAGCTGGAGCTGGCGCCGTGATGCAAGAGGCCGCGCAGGGGCACCGGCGGGTCACGACACGCCGTGACGGTCTCGCCCGCCCTGGAGGGGCAAGGGAAGACCCGCCTTCCTCGCGGTGTGGCAGGGGGCAGTGCCCTCCCCGGCGGCCGGGCCCGCCGGCCGCACTCTCCGATCACTTGTGCTCCAGGCGCAGGACCCCGTCCCATGCCTCCTCGGGCGGACGCTGCAGGAGCTCCCGGCACCATTGCAGATACGCTGCGGTGGGGCCGTCGGAGGGGAGCTCGGCACCGAGTGCCTCGAAGGCATGCGCCGCTTGCTCCCAGTCTCGTCCCAGATACAGCTCCAGGGCTTCGGAGAAGCGCCGGGCGAGGTCCTCGGCTTCACCGGCCGAGCTGTCGACTGCCTCGCACAGCAACTCCAGCACTTTGACCCCCTCCTGCTTGCCCTTGACGGCCACGATGCCCAGAGGGCGGCAAATGAACCCTTCCCCGGCGCTGACCAGGGTGGCCTCACTGATAATCACGGAGGTGCCGTAGATCTTGTTCACGGCCTCGAGGCGTGAGGCGAGGTTGACGCTGTCGCCCACTGCTGAATAGTTCATCCGCTCGGCGGACCCTACATTGCCGACAACGGTCGGTCCGGTGTGAATGCCCAACCGTGTCGGGAACGGCGTCTTGCCCTCCGCCTCCCATGCCTTGTTGAGGCGCCGAACTCGGCTCTGGCACGCCAGGGCGGCACGGCAGGCATTCGCAGCGTGCTCCACATCGTGTAGCGGCGCCCCCCAGAAAGCCATGATGCCGTCGCCTATGTACTTGTCCACAGTGCCACCGTACCGAATGATCTCCCGTGTGAGCTCATCCAGGTACTCCGAGAGATGCACCATGAGCTCCTGCGGTGACAGGCGCTCGCTTCTGCCTGTGAAGTCGTTCACATCCGAAAACATCAGGGTCAGCTCTCGAAGCTGCCCCCCCAGTCGCGCATCCTCCCCGGTCTCCACGAGTTGCCGGACCAAAGCTTCGGGCACATACTTCTGGAAGGAGCGCAGCCCCGTCTTCATGGCCCCTATCGAGTCCTCCATGAGCTGGATCTCTCGGATCGAGGAGACGACGGTGGCTTCGCCGCTGAGGTCGAAGTTACGGATGCGGGCGGTCTCCTGAGACAGCTTCGCAATCGGTTGCGAGATGCCGCGGGCGATGAAGGTGGTCGCCAGAACGGCGACCAGCAGCGTGAGCACCAGCAGCAACATGACCCCGCGGTCGGCGTCTCGCAGAGGGCCGGTGAAGTCTGCCTCCGGCACGACGACGGCGACCTTCCAGTCCCGGCCCAGTGTGGCGGGCAATGGCGTGTACGAGGCGAGATAGCGCTTGTCCCCATGGGTGAAGGTGAAGCTCGTCTCCCGCGTGCGGGCGTATTCATCCAAAGAGGCGGCCACCCAGGACGCGGAAAGCTCCTGGATGCGGGCCGGACGGAGGCCATCGGGGCCCTCGACCACCACGCTCGCGGCACCGGGATAGGCCACCACATCCCCCGCCGCATCGAGGATGAACGCCAGTCCGCTCTTACCGATCTTCAGTTCGGCGAGAAAGCCAGAGAGGCTCCCCAGCTCGATGTCGATCCCCACCGCACCCAGGAATGTGCCGTCATCCGCCAGGATCGGGAAGGACGCGGCAATGCCGGGACGCCGGTCTGTGAACAGCACGTACGTATCGGTCCAGTACCCATCGCCGGCCTTCTTAGCCCCCGTGTACCAGGCGCGTCCCCGCGGGTCATAGTCGATCTCGGCGGATGTCTTGGACCGGACAACCCTGCCGGCCGCGTCGCGATACTTCCAGACCACCGACGGCGGACTTCCTGTCCGGTTGATGATCTTGGTCGCCACAGTCCCATCGGGGAGCTTCTTGGGCATCAGGAAGTTCCCCCGCTCATCACCGATGTTGACCATCGCGAACTGCGGGTAGGAGCGCACCGTCCGGATGGCGTAGGTCTCCAGCTCGCGCAGGTCGCCTCCGGAGGCCAGCGTCTCGGCGGCAACGCGCGCGCACAGCTCAGCCATCGCCGCGGCGGGCTCGAGATACGCGGCGGTCTTCTCCAAAGTGACATCCGTGGCTTGAGCGATCAGGTCGCCGGAGAGGTCCAGGATTGCCTGCCTGTTGTGGTGATGCGTGAACGCGGCGATGGCCAGCACCGTTGCCAGTAGTAGACCGACGAAAGCCGTCAGTATGTCCACTCGCAATGTGCGACTACGCAGAAACGATGGGCCGGCGGATTGGCTGTTGACGTCCGGGTCACTCGACGACATGCGGAAGGTTCTCCCTGTCGGATGCGGACGGTAGCGTGTTGGGGAAAGCAACCGGGGGCGGCCCGTGCTGCACGCGAGGTGTCCCGGGCTCCGGCCAGATGTCCCTTGTTGCGACGCCCGGCACTGCGCTTGTGTCCGGTACGCTGTGTCTCCTGGTCATCTTACCCATGGCCCGCGGTGCTAACGCTTCTACCGCGGCCGCGCAGTACCGCGAGCCCGCTCGGTGCCGGTCGCACCGGCCTCCCAGACACAGAGGGGAGGCTGAGCCGGTAGCCGGCGTCCCGGGCAGGTCGGCCACCCGGCAAGCACGAACACAGTCAGTGATCGGGCGCATTTCGGCCGGGCACCGCGTCACCTGGACGGTGTGTCGCTTCAGGCGCTTGCAAACCAGTTTGCCCGGTGGGACCCGCGGCGACGTCTCTTCACCAGCCCGGGCACGGCAATCGCCGATCTGGAGGTACCGATGATGAACGTGGTGTCTGCGGCGGTCACGGCAGCGCTCTTCACCCTGTCCCTCGGCTCGCCGCCGGTGTGGGCTCAGCCCCAACCCGACGATCCCGGGGCCGAGAAAGTCGCGCAGATCGCCGGCGTGGCCGCGGTGCAAAACGGTCCGACTGCGCCCTCCACGTTCACTCTCGAGCGCCCGCGGACGATTCTGCGCATCGTCACGTATCACTGGAACGGGGGACGAGGCCGGCAGCCGGGCACTATCGGAGTGCGCGACGCCTCCGGCCGGATGTATGGCCCGTGGGAGGCCCAAGCCGCCCCGGGGTACCGGGAGAGGCCCAACTGCTACTGGTACGTGGACCCCGCCGTGCAGTTGCCCGCCGGCACCTACACGGTGGTGGATTCCGATCCCGCGACGTGGTCCCACAACGCCGAAAGCGGCGGCAGGGGTCACCTCTTCATCTGGGCGTTGAAAGAACCGGACCTAGAGACCCCGCCGCCGGCCGGGCTTGTCTTCGATGAGACCGCAACGCTCTCGGATGAGGAACTGGCCGAGCTGTCCTCGCTGCTGCAGGCATTTCGCGATTCGCTGGGCTGCGAACTGGCGGTGGTTCTCGTCGGGCCGGTGGAGGACCAAGAGGCCGCCGTGGAGATGTGTCAGGAGACCCACAAGGAACTGGTCGCCGCGGGGGTTCTCTCCCACCGCAAGAGCGGTGTGCTGCTGTACTCCGGACCCGGCGCGATCAGGGCCTATTACCGCACACGAGACGTGGAGGATGTGGTCAAGTGGGACGCCGTGGTGGCGGGATGGCGCGAAGCGGCGGACACCCCGTGGCCGCGCAGAGTGATCGCCCAGTTGCAGGCCATGCTGCGCATGTCCCTGGGCGGCGATCCGGCCCCCCCGGCGGCTCCTGCCACCCCACTGCAGTCCCCTGCGACGACCGCCGCCCCTACCGAGGCAGCCGGCGTATCCATACCACACCCGGCCGGGGACAAGGCGAGGAGCCTCGAGGCGGTGGCTGAGCTGGTCGAGGCCGCCCTGAGGCAGGGCAGCATCGCCACCCTCGAGGCGCTCTCGGTGCAGTCTCTGCATCAGGACCTCGAGCTCACGCTGGCCCAGTCGCCCGAGAACATGGCACGCCTGGCGGATATGTTCGCCACTCGCCGGCTTGTGAAGCAGGACACGACAAACGCCGAGTACGAGATCGCCGCCGACGATCTGAGTTTCACCGTTCGATTCATCCAGGCCGAAGGCGAGTGGCTGCTCATGTCGCTTTGAGCCGGATGCGCCGGCTCGCAGTGGCCGCCACAGGAAGGGACGAAACCGGCTTCATGGCAAAGGGCATTCTGTCTTGGTCCTCGGCGATGGCCGTCTCAGGCCTCGCGCTCATGCTTGCACTCCCGGTGCTGGCGTATGATGACGCCACGGCCCACCCGGCCATCAACGAATGCGCGTGGCGCGTCTGGTGGGAGCAGACCCACAACCAGAAGACGCCTGTGGACATGCGCGGCTATGACCTGGGGCGAGACGACTGGGGCAAGCTGCGCCCTCTGAAGGGTCGCACCGTCCTCGAGCCCGGTGAATGGCCCGGCAACATGGTGGAGGGCGATGCCGAGCGGCACCTGGTGGACTGGATCAAGGACGGTGGCCGCACCGCGGACGCCCCCCATCATTTCCAGTCCCTGCGTCACTTCTACGACCCCACACGTCCCGACGAGCGCCAACGCTATCTCACGGATGTGCCGGAGTTCGCCAGGATCTTCTCCCAGACCAAGGGCCGCCTGCGCAAGAAGCTTCAAGTCACCATGGTGAACCCCGAGATGGACGCCCGACACTGGGCGGTCATCGGCACCAGCCGGATCGCCGGACAGCCCGACAACCGCTATGCGTGGCAACGTGGACTGGAGGCCATGCAGCAGGCCTTCGCGGAACGCGATCCTCAGAAGAAGCAGGAGCGCTTTGCCTTCGCCTGGCGGGTGCTGGGAGAGACCATGCACCTGCTGGCCGACATGACCGTTCCCGCACACGTGCGCGACGACGCCCACCCGATGCCTCAGTGGCTCACCCTCGGCGGCCTGCGCGGCGATCCCTATGAGAGTGAGATCCTCGGAGACGAAGTGATGCAGGTGTTCAATGGACTGCCGCGCGGGCCGATGGGCGGTCTCACCCTGGAAGACCACGTCGACCCCGGGCTCGCGGGGATCATCCGAGGATCCTCGGACCCGCTTACACTGTTCCACGAAATCGCCGCCTATACCAACCGCAACTTCTTCTCCGCCGACACCGTGTCGGGGCACTATCCGGGTACCACCACCGTGGTTCAGCCCGGGAACGGGCGCCTCTACCCCGCCCCGAAGCTCCAGGACTGCACCTACGAGCAACACGGGAACACAGGGGCTTACTATCGCACCCTGCGCGTCGGTGGCAGTGGAAGCCGGAAGGTGATGGTGTTGCGCGAGGGTATGGAGAAGCCCACGCTCATGGCATGGCTGCGGGGCCAGTGGCACAACCGCCGCACTCTGGAGACCACCGAGGAGTGCGCGATGAGCCAGGCGCAGGTCCTCCTGCCGCTGGCATTCATGGGCTGCGCACAACTGGTGGACCTGTACGTCCCCCGTGTCGCCATCGAGTTGGCGTCTCTCGACCTCACCGCCAACCGCCTGGAGGGGACTGTGGAGCACAAGCCATACGGCGCCTACAGCGACCGGCAACCCATGCTGTTTTCCGACGACGGGGACAGCGTGGAGCTCCTCATCAACGATCGCGTGCAGGACAGGCAACGCTACGCGCTGACCATCGAGCAGGGCGCCATTGAGGGCGACCTGTCGAAGCTCGCGGGCCTGCAGTCCACCGACAGGGTCGCGCTCAGGGTGCATGTGGGCGGAATGCCGGTGAGCTCCAACGAGATACAGGGAAAGGCCCCTGCGGGCGTGTGGGTGCTGACGAAAGCAGAGCGGAGTAGCGATCCGAACCTGGCACAGCGCAAGGGAGCCACCATCGGCCCCAACTCGGTTACCGTCCCCATCAGCTCCGGCAAGGCATTCAGCACGGTGCGCGACCCGGCCACGAACCGGACGACCTCGGTGCCATCAGAGCGCACAGGCGCGATCACTCTGAGCTGGACCGCGCCTCCATCGAGGATACCAGGTGGGGCCGCTGTATCCCTGAGTTACTCGGCAACCGCGAAAGAGACCGGGCAATCCGGCCCCAAGCCCCCGGCCTTTGGCGCCTGGGGCAACGCTTCCATCAGCATGGGTGCGATAGGGCCGATTGATCCCGCGCAGGTGGGCGGAGGCGGCAATCCAGCGCAGTTCGAGCGCCACGCGCTGCCGAAGGCCGAGGCCGCTGCCGATACGGGGGCTACGGGGCAACAGGCCGTTGAGTTGCGCATTCCCGGCAAGCTGAAGATGCAGATCGGCAATCACAGCAGCGAACGCGAGCTGCGCACGAACGACCAGTTCCAGATCTCCCTGACGGCTCAGGCGGGAACGATTAGCGCGGCGCGAATCAACTGGCACTACACCTACTTCGCCGACCCCTCCCGGGCCCCCGCGCCCGCCACACAGCCGGCAGACTAGAGGTCCGGCCGAAAAGCCCGGCCGAAAAGTCCGGCCGGCCCGGTTTCTGTCATTCTGGAGCGTCGGCGTCGCAAGCTCGAGCTTGCGACGCTTGGGCGAAGGATCTCATTGAATGCCAGGGGATTCCTCGGGCTGCTCTTGCCGGGAGCGGACGCTCTCAGAATCACACTCCCACACGAATGTGGACTCTTCGACCCGACCTCCAGGCCGATGAGTGTCGGATGACACCGGCCGTCTCGCGCCGGGAACCGCGGAACGCACGGTGCCTTCCAACTCCCGCAGGCCGCCGGGAGTTTCGCGTGGAGAGACCTGCCCCGACCGTTGAGCGCCGCGGGGCACAGGCGATGGCGCGGCCTGAGACCACAGCTCCCACTGCCTGTGGCATGCCCCGCGGGCCCACCGGTCGGCCGCCCTTGCCTACGCTCTGGCCGTGGATCTCTTGGCTTCGTCCTTGGGGAGGTGGCAGTTCTTGTA
Organism: uncultured Armatimonadia bacterium; assembly: GCA_964423635.1. Taxonomy (GTDB): domain Bacteria; phylum Armatimonadota; class Zipacnadia; order Zipacnadales; family JABUFB01; genus CAYRFY01. The sequence continues at coordinate 10,208 of CAYRFY010000192.1, forward strand.
CTTCTTGCCGGACCCGCAGTAGCAGGGGTCGTTGCGCTTGAGGTCGCGATGCGGATCGGGGTCCTTCGGGGGGAACGTCCTGTTCAGCCAGTCGATCAGGCCCATTGGAGTCGGCCTCCTGTGGAGATGATATTGGGTGGCAATCGGGCACCCTCAGCGTGTGGGGAAAGAAAAGCGCCGTCCCTCTTGCGGGGGACGGCCCCTGGCGCTAGCTGTCCACGCCTCAGAAACGAATCGGTCTGCTTGTCAGACCTGATCCGGTGACGGTACGGCGTGGCGGTCGCGTTCACGACCGTCGCCTATTCTACACCAGGTCGGGAACGCCGTCCAGGCACGCCGCACTGCCACGGTGTATCGGAACCGACACATCTGCGTCGCGGCAACGATGGCTGTCTCGCCCCGAGAGCTGGGCCACTCGGGTCGCGCCGAACGTGCCGGGACCAGGGCCGCGCCACCCATCCTCAGTCGCGCGCCTCCGTCCTTCGGAACACCTGCCGCCGCAAGATGGATTTGGCGCGTCCATCCTTCCCGTGCACTGCGTGCCTGTGGGGCCGCGCTTCTTGGCGTCCGGAGCAACTCTGGGTCCGCCACCGGCACGGCATGCCTCTCCGGACCCGCCCGCCATCCCATGGCCCATCGTCCGCCAGGCACCGCTGCGCTGCGGTCTTGACAGAAACCGCCCCCTCGGATATATTCCTACTTGCGAATCACTCCTATTTAGGACCGGTGCCATGCCCGGCGACCCGGCAGACCGACAAGACCCCATCGAGCACTGCAGGCAGGTGCTCAGAGCCGCCGGGGTGCGCGTCACCCACCAGCGCCTGGAGGTCTTCCGCGAGGTGCTCGGCTCGCGGTCACATCCCGATGCCGAGAGCGTCTTCAGGGGAGTGCGGGATCGGCTGCCCACGGTCTCGCTGGATACGGTGTACCGGACGCTTTGGCTGCTCAACGATCTGGGTCTCATCACGACTCTGGGCTTCCCCCACGAGCGGCACCGGTTCGACGGCAATACGCGGCCGCATCATCACTTCGTCTGCACCCGGTGTGGCCTGACAGGGGACTTCTACAGCGAGGAGCTGGATGGTCTTGCCGTGGCGGAGGTGGTGAGTGAGTTCGGTGTCGCGGACAGGACTCAGGTCGAGGTGCGAGGCCTCTGCCGTTCGTGCCTAGAGGAGAACGACCGAGCACGGCGTAAGGAGGGAGAGCAAGAGGTGAAGAGCTGACCGGCAATGCCGGTGCTTGCGCAGCAAGGTGGCCGAGCACCATGGCGTCGAGATCACGCGGGCCGGCCCTGTCGCAGAACTCATCGCTCTCGACGGAAGCCCAACGGGAGCCCGACACCGAGGATGGTGTAGAACACCCAGGCCGCTGCGCGTGTCGAACTGCTGTTGTCTGCACAAACCCGGACTGCGAAGGAGAGTAGAGATGACGGAGGACAGCAAGTGCCCGGTGACGGGCAGAGCCGGCCGCCCCGTGGCCGGAGGCGGCATGTCGAACCGTGACTGGTGGCCCAACCAACTGAACCTCGGTATCCTCCACCAGCACTCGCCCCTGTCCAGCCCGATGGGCGAGGCTTTCAACTACGCTCAGGAGTTCAAGACACTCGACCTTGCTGCCGTGAAGCAGGACCTCTATGCGCTGATGACGGATTCGCAGGACTGGTGGCCGGCCGATTGGGGGCACTACGGCGGGCTCTTCATCCGGATGGCGTGGCACAGCGCCGGCACCTACCGCATGGGCGACGGCCGCGGAGGCGCGGGCTCCGGCAGTCAGCGCCTGGCGCCCCTCAATAGCTGGCCGGACAACGTGAACCTGGACAAGGCCCGCCGCCTGCTGTGGCCGATCAAGCAGAAGTACGGCCGGAAGATCTCCTGGGCCGATCTGATGAT
>CAYRFY010000193.1:0-4938 GCA_964423635.1 uncultured Armatimonadia bacterium
GGCACACGTCGCGGGACTCTGCCCCGCCCCGACGATCCTGCGGATCGTTAAGGGGCCATCGGCCCCAGACGCCATCTGCTGATCCGGCGGCGGCAGACGCCCTACGAGAGGCGCGACTCCGTCTGCCACATATCGGCGTTCGAGCCCAGGCGCTCCTTGATCTCCTCAGTGACCTTCGAAAGCTCCCGCAGCACGTGGTCCGGAAGCTGCAGGTCACCGGCCCGGGCGTTCATCTGGGCCTGTGCTGCATTGCGCATGCTCGGGATCACCGCGGTCACGGCGGGCTGAGCAAGCAGCCAGGCCAGGGCGGCATCGGCCATGGGGACGCCCACCTCCTCGCAGATGCCCCGCATCTTGCGAATCGCCGAGAAGGTTTCCTCTTCCAGGCCCTCTTCGGTGTGCCGCGCCTGCGGACGGTCCTTGGAGAAGTGCCGCGTGCGGGCACGCCCCTCGGGCACGTCGTCGGCGGAGGAGAACTTGCCGGTGAGCAGGCCCTGCATCAGGGGGCTGTAGCAGATGATGCCCACGGAGCCGTCCACGCACAAAGGCTGCAGCTCGAACTCGATGGCACGGAACAGCAGGCTGTAGCAGAGCTGATTCGAGGCCGGCGTCCCGCTGCGCAGAAGGGCCGTGAGGTCTGCCTTGCCGAAGTTGGACACCGAGGCGGCGCGGATCTTGCCCTCCTGCTGCAGTCCTCGCATGGCCTCCCAGGTGTCGTCGAAGGGCACCTCCCGGCTGGGCCAGTGCAACTGGTACACATCCACATAGTCGGTGCGGAGACGGCGGAGGCTGTCCTCGCACGCCTTTTTCAGTGCCTTCGGCTCATGGTGGTGGGCCGAGGCCTTCGTGGCGATGACTACCTTGTCCCGCATGCCAAGGAACGCCTTGCCCAGGATCTCCTCGGAGAAGCCGTTGCCATAGATCTCGGCGGTATCGAAGAAGTTGACGCCACTGTCCAAAGCGGCCTCGATGGCCGCCAGGGTATCCGCTTCATCCTGTTTGCCCCAGGTGGCATCGCCCACAATGGCCCAGCAGCCCATGCCGATGGCGGACACCGCGATCTCGCTATTGCCCAGTTTGCGTAGCTGCATCCAAACCCTCCTTGCGGTTTGCTTCGCCGCACCGTTGCCGATAGGGAACAAGGTGCTCGGCGCCGGATGACGGAATGTTTCGCCACCGGGCCGCGACAGCCTCCCGACCTGCCGCAAAGGGCGCCGAAAGGAATGGATACATGAGCCAGTCACTTCCCCGGCTACTGGATTGCACGCAAGACATCTCCGCGCGACTGGAGCTGGACGGGGGCACGGCCGAGGTCGCTGTGGGCGGTGAGGTAGGGGGCTATGTCCTGCGGGCCGCGTGGCTCGAGGACGGCCGCCCTTACGCCGCCCTGGAGGACGCGGAACAGATCGTGATCCTCTGCGCCGGCGATCCCCCCGTGCCGGCCCGTCTCTCTCGCCCCTTCGGCCATCCGGCAGAGCTGACGAGGGTGCATCTCCCGCGCTTCGATGACGCCTACTACGATCGCATCATGGACAGCGCTGAGGACGTATTGGGCCGGCAGGTGCTGGAGCAGGGCGAGCCGAGCTTCGCCGCCGTGGCCGACCTCCTGCCTCCGGTGCTGGACATGACCTTCCTGGGCGACGACCGCGGCCCGGAGCGGCCCATCGTCCGTCCCGACGGCACCATCGACGGACAGTTCGATGCCGCCTTCGACTTCGACACCCGCGACGAGGGCAAGCACTACTGCCACGGTCTGCTGGGCGGCTATCTGAATGTCATCTGCTACGGCGCTTTCGACGAGGCCACCGGACGGGGCGTCGAGCTTATTGCTTTCGCTCTGGCCGACGGGCCGGATGGCGAAGTCAGCGTCTACCGGCGATTGCGGGAGACGGACGCGGCGGATGGCGAGATCGTCACCCACGAATGGGCCTGCAACCAGTGCGTGGCGGTGCAGTCACGCTTCTACGCCGCCCTTTGGCAGGCCTATCGGCGCGACACGGACTTCCTGAATACCGGGGCGCAGATCGCCGTGCCCGAGGTTCCGGTGCAGGAGGGGGTGCAGGCCTCTTTGCGCCTGGCCGACCTGGCCTTCGCCGGGGTCCTGCCGCGTTACGGCATCGGCTACTACGACCAGCCCATGCACGACAGCTTCCCTCCCAGCACCATCTTCCTGGTCTGGACGCATCTGGAGTGGGGGCGCCTGCAGCGGGCCAGAGACGTCTTGAGTCACTATCTGAGTCGGAGAGTGAACGAGGACGGCACCTTTGACTACTACGGCCCGGCGGTGGCCGAATACGGGCAGATGCTCACCTTGGCCGCGCGCTATGCGCGGCTCTCAAACGACAGGGAGTGGTGGCACGGCTACCTGGTTATCCTGCGCCGCATCGCAGGGCGCCTCGTGGCGCTGCGCCACGAGTCCATGGGGGGCAACGCCGGCGACGAGCTACATTGCGGCCTTATCCGCGGCCTGCCCGAAGCCGACTATCACGAGAGCGAGGCCGAGTGGAGCAAGTACTACTACGCCGGGGATGTGTGGGTCTGCAGGGGCCTGCGCGAGATGGGCAGGGTGATGCTGGAAGACTGGGTCACGGCCGCCGAGGGGACCCGCATGGTGGAGGAGGCCGAGGCCTACGCGCAGGACATCCTCCGCTCCGTGGCGGCGGCCACCGACCCCGCCTCGGGCTTCGTTCCCGCCGGCCCCGATGAGCCCCCACCCTTCCAGCGCATGACCGAGAGCCGCCACGCCTCGTACTGCAACTACCGCTATCTGCCCGAGATGCTCTCGGCCGGGATCATCGGCCGCGATACTATCCGCGCCATCGTGGACCGGCGCCGCTCCCACGGCGGCGAGCTGCTGGGCATGACCCGCTTCTCAGACCATCTCGACGATTGGCCGGAATGGCACCTGGCCAGGGGCATCCTGCATTCAGATGACGTGGCCGGGTACCTGCTCACCTTCTACGGCCACCTTTGCCACCATCACTCTCGCGGCAACTGGGCTTCCTATGAGCAGGTGTTCATCGATACCCGCGGCGAGGGCCATCGACGCTTGTACAGCCACGCCGAACAGGTGGTGCCGTGCCAGGTGATGGGTGCCCTGATGCTCAAGGAGATGCTTGTCTGCGAGGACTGGGACGAGGAGGTTCTCCATCTGTTACGCGCATGCCCCGGAGCGTGGCTGGCCTCGGAGGAAGGGGTGACGGCCGAGGGGGTGCCGACCCGCTGGGGCATGGTGAGCCTGCGTGCGCGGACAGAAGGCGGCAAACTCAAAGTCACGCTGGGGTTCACCGGTCGCGGAGGCCGCAGCCCCGAACAGGTGCTGCTGCGCATTGCCCTCCCCGGCCGACGGGTGAGGAGTGTTGAGGTGAACGGTGAGGCAACCGACCGCCTCGAGCCGGAGACGTCAACACTGGTACTGGCGGGGCTGCCGGAGGGGGAGATGAGGGTCGTGGTGGAGTACGGGTAGCCGCCGGCCACCCACCCCTTTGCTCTCCCGGTCCCGCGCCGTCTGCGGGACGTCGCTGACCGGTTACCGGACCGGACTGCCGGGTGATCGTGGGAGGATACCGCGGTGTGCCTCCCCCCGCCTGCGGGGGGATCGAGGGGGGGCCTTGCCGTAGGGCCGTTGGCCGCCAACGGCCGAGACTCCACCCCGGCCGCAGGCGGGGAGGGAGCACGGCAAGCGGCACCTCACCCCCCACCCCATCCTCCCCGCGTCCCGGTCTCTCCCGCCCGCAGAGGTCAAGGCCAACCGCACGCGGAAGCACCGGGCATCCGGTCATTCCCGGCGAGACGCCTCTCGCCTTGGAGGGTGATACCATGCAGAGCATCGTTCAGCCACAAAGGGAGATCCCCGTCATCGCCGATGTGGACGTCTGCGTCATCGGCGGCGGCCCCAGCGGCCTACCCGCCGCGATCGCCGCGGCGCGGCAGGGGGCCGGTGTGCTCTTGGTGGAGATGCAGGGGTTCCTCGGCGGCATGGCCACCGCCGGGCAGATCGGCCCGATCCTGGCCCATACCGCCAGCCGCTCGCATACGCCGGTGATCGGCGGTATCCCCAAAGAGCTCTGCGTGCGCATGGCCGACATCGGCCAGGCCATGCCCTGGGAGCAGGCGCTCCAGGCCTGGGGCGTGTCGTTCAACGCCGAGGGCTTCAAGATCATCGCCGACCGCATGGTCGCCGAGGCCAAGATCCGCGCCCTGCTGCATGCCTTCTTCGTCGATAGCGTGGTGGAGCAAGGGCGCATGACCCACGCCATCGTGGAGAGCAAGTCCGGGCGCCAGGCCATCGCGGCCAAGGTGTTCGTCGACGCCACCGGTGATGCCGATGTGGCCTTCCGGGCCGGGGCCGAGTGCACCAAGGGCCGGCCGGCGGACAATCAGCCCATGGCGATGGGAAGCATGTTCCGCATCGGCGGAGTGGACAAGGTTGACGAGGAGACCCGCGGCCGCATCGTGGAGAAGACTCGGGAGGCCGTGCGGGCCGGGGAGCTCAACGTCTATGGCGCGGGCCTCGGCGGCCACGGCTCCACCATCCAGCCCGGCGAGGCCTCGGTGAACATGACCCGTTTCGCCGGCGATTGCACCGATGTGGAAGTGCTCACCCGCGGGGAGTTGGAGGTTCGCGACCTGACGTGGCGCATCCTCGACCTGTGGCGCTCGGTACCCGGAGGCGAGCAGCTCTACCTCATCAGCACCCCGGTACATGTGGGCACCCGGGAGTCCCGGCAACTGGTAGGGGTGAGCCGCCTCGTGGGGCAGGACGTCGTGGATGGCAAGAAGTCCGATGATTCGGTGGCCCGCTGCGGCTACTGGATCGACATCCACTGCCCGCTGGGGCTGGTGAACAAGGGCGACGTCCACCTGTGCTCGGTGAACTGCAAGAACACCGACTGCTTCATGCTCAGAAACTCCGGATTATTATCCCGTGCCAACGCC
>CAYRFY010000193.1:4948-6719 GCA_964423635.1 uncultured Armatimonadia bacterium
ACCGACTGCTTCATGCTCTCGCAGTACGCCGACCAGCTCCCCGACGAGCTGTACCCGCCCGATGATGACTGGTTCGACATCCCCTACGGGACGCTGGTGCCCGGGGAGCTGGACGGGCTGCTGGTTGCGGGGCGCTGCATCTCCTCGGACCACCAGGCGATGGCGGCCTTCCGGGTGATGGGTACCTGTATGGCCATTGGAGAAGCGGCCGGAACCGCCGCCGGGATGGCCGCGGTGCGCAAGACCAGGCCGCGGAGCCTGGACGTGGCGGAGCTGAGGCAGACGCTGACGGAGGCGGGAGCGTTGGTGTAGACGGAGCAATACGTACCCACGGACATCCGGCGCCCTACCGCGCATCCATCGGCGGCGGGGCGCTTCTCTACCTCACCCTCTTCCACTCATCGAACATCGCCAGGGCGCTCTCCCAGGGCATCGTGCTGTGCACGGATACACAGGGGGAGAGGATCAGGCCGGTCTTGCCAAAGACCTCGAACGTCGACCGCACCGCCTCACGTGTCACCTCCGGCCCGCGCCACAGGTGGTACGTGCTGCTTACCCCGGTCCACAAACCGGCCGCGCCGAGCTTGTCCCGCACCGCCGCCGGGTCCACGCCCTCGAAGGCCAGATCGATGCCGAACAGGGAATCCAGCTCCAGGCCCGCCAGGTAGTCCAGGATGGGCATGATGCCGGTGTGGACCGTGTAGGTCAGCGGCATGCCCGCCGCGTGGGCCGCGTCACGCTCGGCGCGAAGGCGGTCGCCCAGGAAGCGCTCCAGCATCGCCGGGCCGTAGAAATCGGCGGTCTCGTAGAAGCCGTTGCGGCGCACCAGGTCGATCCCCTGCCCGCTCAGAGCGCGAAGCGACAGCAGGTTCAGCTCGTGCTCGAAGGCCAGATAGGCATCGACCAGCCCGGGGTTCTCGACGGTCATCGTGCACAGCTCGTGGGCGCCGAAGAGCTGCAAAGCGCCGGTGAGACCGGTACCCACGTGGGCTAGGGTGGCGAGCCGGTAGCGGTCGGCGAGGGCTTTGGCCGACTGGGCTGCAGGCCGCAGACGCCGGGCGACGGCCTCCTGGGCAAGGGGCTTGCGCATCTCCTGCAGGGCTGCCAGGTCCGCCTCATCCTGGATCCAGGGCTCCACGAAGTGGCCGATGTTGAAGTCGCTGTAGAACGGGATGTCCTGCCCGTGGGGCCACATGTCGTTGTAGCGGACAGAGGCGTGCAGCGTTCCGGCGGCGGTGTCGTAGGCCTTGTGCAGAACGTCGCCCTCGAGCCAGATCCGTGAAGGCACCTCGGATGCCGGGCGGCAGGGGTCCACGGACAGGTTCACCACCTGATCGAGGCCCAGCTCTTCTACCTGGTAGGCCAGTTGCTCCTCCAGGGACGCCTCAGGACCCCACGGGAATTGCCACTCATAGCCACGGCGCGTCTGTGGGGCCAAAGGGTTGAAGGCGGCGCAACAGGGCACATAGTCAACGGGCTTGCGGGCGACGGCGGCGAGGATGCGTTCTCGGGAAGTCATCGGCAGGTGCACCTCGTTGCAGCAGTGATGCTCCAGTCGCTGCAGCAGTGATGCTCCAGCGTCGCGGGAGCATGTCCGCGAGCCGGGCGATGGCCGACAGTTCGCCCGGGCCGGCCTGCCGTCCTGCCGTCATCCTGTCCATCCTGTTCCACTGTCGTATCCGTTGCCGCAGCCGTCATCCGCCGCTATCCGCCGCTATCCTGTCCATCCTGTTCCACTGTCGTATCCGTTGCCGCAGCCGTCATCCGCCGC
>CAYRFY010000193.1:6819-8165 GCA_964423635.1 uncultured Armatimonadia bacterium
TATCCGCCGTTATCCTGTCCATCCTGTTCCACTGTCGTGGTCGTCGCCGTTCGTCAGCGCAGGAGCCGGCACCTCCCGCAAGGAACCCATTCTCAGCCCACCTTGTGAGGTGACTTGCCATGGTTCTAGCACTGACCCTCCTGCTTATTCCTGCCACGGTCTTGTCGGCCGCGGACGGGCCTTCACTCGTCTTCTCGAGGGACGAGCTCCCCGCGCTGCGGCAGCGCATCGCCGGCGATGACGCGGCCGTGGCCTGGGAGGCGCTCAAGGCCCGCGCCGACGCTTACTGCGATCCGGCGTCGCCCGGATACGCCGACCCGGAGCGCGTGGATGCCGACCCCGGCGGCCAGGTGAGGCCGCAGGTGCTCGGGCACACCTTTGGCCGGAGACTCACCTCCTGGGCGGAGGACCTGGGCTTCGCCTATCAGGTCACGGGCGATGAGAAGTACGGCAGACACGGTGCCGCGATCCTGATGGCGGCGGTGGAGCGCATTCCGGTCACCGACCCACGGCTGGCGAAGTCCTTCGCCGGAGCGCGCGGCGATATCGTCCGCGGCCTGGCCATGGGCTACGACTGGCTGGGCGAGTTGCTCGATGCCAGGCAGCGGGACCAGTTCGCGCAGGTGGCCGCCGATTATGTGCGCAACATCATCGCTGAGGCCAAGAGAGAGGGCACATGGTGGGTGCCCTACCACAACTTCATGGGCGTGGCAGGAGGGGCGGCGGGCTGTCTGGCGCTCAAGCTGCGGGACGCCTACCCCGACGAGGCGCCGGGCTGGGTGACCGATTGTACGAAGATCGTCTCCACGTATCTGGACTCGGGCTTCGACGAGCAGGGCGCGTGCCTCGAGGGCACCGGCTATGGGGTCTACGGGCTCACGAATGCCACGCTGTTTGCCGAGGCGCTGCGCAGAAGCGGTGGGCCGAACCTTCTGCAGCACCCGAAGCTTCTGAGGGTGCCACACTTCTATGCCATGTCGGTGCTGCCCGGCGAGCGGGTGGTGGAGGCGCGCAATGACGCCAACTATGCGGGCCTGGGCAATCCGTTGTTCCTGCTGCTGGCGCAGCGCCGGCTCAGTCCGCTGGCTGCGTGGCTATGGGGGCGGTGCGGTGGCGGGACGGAGGCACTGCGGATCGTGTGGGCCAGCGACCTCTCGCCGGAGGCCCCCAGTACCCTCTGCGAGCACTTCCGGGGCCGGGGGCTATGCGTGTTCCGCACCGGATGGGAGACCGAGGACCTGATGTTCTCTGTGGAGGCCGGACCGTACCACAGGGTGACTCACAATCAGGCGGACAAGGGCTCTTTCACGCTATACGGGTTGGGGCAGCGCTGGGCCATCGATTCG
>CAYRFY010000193.1:8256-12081 GCA_964423635.1 uncultured Armatimonadia bacterium
TGCTCATCGACGGCGAGGGCCAGGCGCTTTCGGGAGCCGGGCTCGGCACCGATGGCACGATAGTCCGGTACGCCGATGAGCCCGACTACGGCTACTGCCTGGCGGATGCCACGGATGCCTACAATCGCAATAGCGCCGGGAAGCCGGGCGCGGTGGTGCGGCACGCCCTGCGCCATGCGCTGTTTCTCAAGCCCCGCACCGGAGTGCCGGCATACGCCGTGGTGCTGGACGACATCGTCAAGGACGATGATCCCCACGACTACACCTGGCTGCTACACACCGCGGCCAACACGGAGATTGAGACAGGGGAGGGGCGGGCTGTGCTGCACCCCAATGCCTCCTCGGGAGGGGCCTACGTGGAGACGCCGCCGGAGGCTGCGGGCCAGGGGAGCTGCACGTGGCGCTTCACGACGAGGCAGGATGGGGAGTACACGCTGTGGGCCGGAGTGCGGGCGGCGGGTCCCGAACCGGGCAAGTCGGACTCCTTCTTCGTGCAGGTCGACGATGGCAGGCAGATCGCCTGGCATGCTCCGGGGGGCCGCGAGTGGCGGTGGGGGAAGGTGACCGACGGGGTGCCGCCCGTCGAGGTGCCCCTCGCCCTCACGGCGGGCGAGCATGTGCTGCGCTTCCTGACCCGAGAGCCGGGGGCGCAGGTAGACCGCCTGGCGCTGACGATGGCGCCGGACGCGGCGCCACCCTTCACCGATGATCCTTGGGCGATTCTGCTGGAGGCCGAGGAGGGGGAGGTGGCGGCTCCGATGCGGGTGGTGAGGGAGGAAGGCAAGGCGAAGCCACCGCGGATGGTGGTACGGGTCGCGGCTGCGGCGCCGGTCTTTCTGAGTGTGGATGCCTACGAGGTACACCCGCGGCTCACTGCCCAGACCACGGCGAGCAACCCGCGATTCGCAGCGGTGCTGCTACCCCTGCCCGGCGACACCGCCGAGCCGTCGGTGAGCTACGTGCAGGAGGAGACGGGCCTGCGCCTGCGCGTGATGTGGACGGAAGCTATGGTGGACCAGGTGTTCTGGCCGGCGGCCACCGGCGCCCCCCCAATGGTGATCCGGGCGCCGCGCGAACCATGATCGGGCGACGCTGCTGCCGGGGGCACTCCAATGGGAACCTCTCTGGTGCTTGCGCCGGACGGCGGCGCGGACAGCACAGAAATGTACGACAGTAGACGGGAGGCAGCGGCCCGCGACGACCATGGCCAGCGACCGCGATGAGACAAGACGCGGGTGCCCCTGCGTGGCGGACGGTGCCGACAGGGACAGAGGAGGTCGCGTGGTCTGACTCCGTGGGGCTGCGCGTCGATCTCCGCCCGGGCCCGTTCGGGAGGTCTGCCGGGTTCGGGCGGTGAAGTCGTGCGCGGGCAGGTATCTGGATCCGCCGTGTGCCATCCGCCGGAGGTGTCCCATGCGCCACACAGTGCTCTTGCTCCTGATCGTCGCGGCCGCTGCTTCCGCCGCTCCGCTGGCTCCCACCACGGCCGCCACCGCCGGCCGGACTTCCCGGCCGCCCACGATTGACGGCGTGCTGGACGAGACCTGCTGGCAGCCGGCCACCTCTGCGGTGCTCACCGGCTTCGTCAAGCCCGACATGACGGCGGCCGCCAACGTGGAGACCGTGGCCCACCTGTGCTACGACGACCGTGCCCTGTATCTGGGAATCGTCTGCTACGAGCCCGAGATCGACAAGATCCGGCAGTTCTGCACCCGGCGCGATGAGGCCGTCTGGCGCGATGACTGCATCGAGGTGTTCCTGGACACCAACTGCGACCGCACCACCTTCAGCCAGATCATCGTCAACGCCCGCGGCACCCTCTACGACGCCCGCACTCCGGGGGATTCCTCGTGGAACGCCGAGATCAGCGCCGTCGCCGTAGTGGGCGAGGGCCGCTGGACGGTGGAGCTTGCCATCCCCTTCGCCGACCTGGAGACGGTACCGGCGGAGGGCGATGTGTGGGGCTTCAATATCGGCCGGGAGCGCTGTCCGGGACAGGAGCGTCTGAGCATCTGGTCCCCCACATACGGCAAGTTCCTGGAGCCCGATCGCTTCGGTGACCTCACCTTCTCGGCCACCCCGTCCAATGTGTCGTGGCGGCCGGTGGCGCCGCCTGCCTTCGGCCCCGGCAGCATCGCCATGCAGTGCAATAGGTCACAGGAGCCCGCTCTGCGGATCATCGACGACTGGCCTGCCGAGTTGCCCCGCGACTGGGAGATGCCGCCGGCCGCCGTTGCCGCCACCGGTCCGGCGCAGGCGGTCTTCGGCCCCGGCGGCCGGGCCTGGACGGCGACGTACCGGCTCGTGGACGGCAGCGAGGTGGCCCTGGTCATTGAGCAGAAAGCCGATGAGCTGACCTTGTTCCGCCAGGCGCTGCCCATCTGCCTGGAGCCCGCGCCACAGACGGCACGCCTCGCGGCCCACCTGCTGGCTTTGGCACCTCGCGCCGAGGGCACCGATCCCTTCGCCGCCGAGATCCGCCAGATGCTCGGCACCGCGCGCCGCAATCTGGATGACTTCGTGCAGGGCAACCTGGCCCGAAGCGACCCCATGCCCGCTCAGGAGTGGCGAGCGGCGGCCGCCGTCCAGACAAAGCTGGCCCGGGAGATCGCGGGCCTGGCCTATGTGGTCTGGAGCAAGTCGCCTCTGGAGGGCGTGGAGCGCCGGGAGATGCCTCCGGCCCTCCGCCCCGATCCCACGTTGGACCTCACCGCCTTTGGCAATGAGAAGGAGGCCGGGACTTTCCTGGTCACCAACCTCTCAGGCAGCGCCCTCGAGGGGAGGCTCACCGTCTCACCCCTCTCCCTGATCGCCTCCGACCGGCTTGAAACCCAGCCCTCAGGCGGCATCGTGGTCAATGGCGACTTCTCCGCGGATGACAACGGGGACGGACTGCCCGACGGCTGGCGCAGGACGGGCGGGGATGCCGGGGCGGGTCTGGAGATCGATGCAGAGGGCCGGAGAGCCTTCGTGATGCGCGCCGCTCCCGGCGCCGCGAGCTCCTGCGTGTTCCGCCAGAGAGTCCCGCTCACGCCCGGAAAGGCCTACACCTTCGTGGCCGACGTCGCCACGGAAAACCTGCCCGCCGACGCGGGCTCCGTGCACGTGATCAACAACGGCTGGACCTGGTCCAGCTCACTTGCGGCGGGAACGGCCACCCGCCGCAGGAGCCTGGTTGCCTCCTTCACGGCGCCGGCCGCCGAGTCGTTCGAGGTCGTGCTCCGTCTCGACACGCCCTCCGGAGGCGCCCTCAAGGTCTACTCGGTCAGTCTGACGGAGGGCAGCCAGGCGGGGCGCCAGTTCGACGCCGATTGCATCGCGCTGCACGATGTGCTGTACCAGGAACTGGCGGGCGGCAAGACCGTGGCCGACCCGCTGCCCTTGATGAACGAGGCCCGGAGCTTCGCGATCCCTCCCGGAGAGACCCGGGAGTTCTGGCTGTCTTTGGACACGCGGAACCTGCCGCCCGGCCGCTACACCGCAGCGGTGACCGTGGCGCCCTTCGCCCGCGACCTGGCCGCGCGTACGGTGCCCCTCCAGATACAGGTCTTGCCCGTGCGCCTGCCCGACCACCTGCCCATCGCCGCCTTCAACTGGGACTACGCCAGAAACGAGCACTATGTGGCCGACCTGGCCGACCACCTGACCAATAGCTTCCTCATTGACACCTCGTGCCGGGCCAACTTCGACGCGGACGGCGAGCTGCAGGGCCCCGTGGACTGGTCGGGATATGATAAGATGCTGCAGGTCAAGCTGCGCTATGCCCGGCGGTGCGGGGGCATCGTGCTGTTCTCCTACGGCATCATCCGCGACTTCCATACCAAA
>CAYRFY010000194.1:0-12075 GCA_964423635.1 uncultured Armatimonadia bacterium
CGGGCCGCAGGATGACCACGTCATGCTCGGCGGCCGACGCCATCAGGGGAACGAGCAGCACAAGAACCGGTAGGAGCAGTCGCATGGGATCTCCCTGGTACAGTTGTGTGGGGCGAGGGGCCGGTGACGGCCAACGGTCCCGCCCTGCGGGATCGCCTCACCCCCGCCCCCTCTTCTTCGCGACGCGGCCGCTGAGGCGAGGGGAGCACGGCAACGGCGGCGACGATGCCTCACTTGGCCTTCTTGGCCGTCTTCTTCGGCTTGATGTCCCCGCTCTGTATCATGCTCAGATACGCGGAATCCTTCTGCTTCAGGGGCAGGTCCACGCGGCCCCGGCGGCGGCTGGATTCGTAGGTGGCGAAGATCACCTCGGTGGCCTGCAGTGCCTTGCGGGCCGCCAGCTCCGGCTCCTGCCCGGACTTGAGGCACGCCACCATGTCGATCACGGCCGCTCCCACGGCGTCTCCACCGTGCAGGTTCCCGCTGATCTTGGGCTGCTTCCATTTCCCGTCACCGGCCCCCCGCACCCACAGCGGGCTCTCGCCCTCGCGCAGCTCGATGACGCCCTCGGTACCGATGAGCCGCATGGAGCAGCCGATGTCGCTGTCCTCGCCCGTGAACAGCACGCCGCGCACGCCGTTTTCGAACTTGACTTCACAGATGGCCTGGTGCTCGTAGGGCAGGCCGAACACCTCGTGCCACTGCCGGGCATCGATCTGGCCCAGGACCCAGAGGGCCGGGACCTCATTGTTGAAAAAGAACATCATGTCCAGCCAGTGGGTGCCCCAGTCGATCATGTTCGAGCAGGCGCCCTCGAGGCGGACGAGGTCGCCGATCTTGCCATCATTGGCCAGGTCCCTTGCTTGTCGGAAGGCGGGCAGGAGACGGCGCTGATGGTTGAAGGTGAGCTGGGTGCCGGCCTTCTCGCACTCGGCCGCCATCTTCTGGGCCTCGCCCCAGGTGGGGGCCATGGGCTTTTCGCAGTGGATGGCCTTCACACCGGCCTTCGCACAGGCGATCACCGCCGGGGCGTGCAGATGGGGCCACAGGCAGATGCTGACGATGTCCGGCTGTACGGCCTTGAGCATCTTCTTGTAGTCGGTGAAGACCTCGGCCTCGAGCTCGTACTGATCCGAGAAGGCCTGAGCGTTCTCAGGCACAATGTCGCACAGGGCCACGACCCGGCAGTCCTTGCATCGTTTGTAGCCGCCCATGTGCAGGTGTGCCATGCCTGAGCCGGTACGCCCTTCGCTGCCCCACGGTCGCCCCGTGCCGATGATCGCCACCCGGAACTTGTCAGCCATCGATAGAACGCTCCCTTCGGATAGCCGCGGACTGTGCGCCGTAGCCGATGCGGGCCGGGCGCCGCAGTGCGGGCCCCGGCACAGCCGTTGAGTAGTTCGCGTTCCGCCGCCCGATGCCCTCCGCCCGGCCGGCGAAGGAAAAGCCCTTCCCCGCGCCCAATACACCAGGCGACAAGCGTTGGGCATCCACTATCAGGGAGAGAAGCAGCCCATGAACAGGCTCCTTTGCGCAGTCGTCCCTGCCGTCTGTGCCCTGGGGGTTTGTCAGGCCGCGACGGCCGCCGAGGAGGCTCCGGCCAACCCGCTGCTGGTGAAGCTGCCCTTCAGCTTCGCCACCGGCATGGAGAACACGCCCGTCATCTTCGGCGGGCGTCCCGTGATGGTGGCCAATTGGCGCTCCACCCGGCCCGACGACCAGGACCAAGCGTATCTCTTCGTACAGGATCTGGTGACCGGCCAGGAGTTGGCCCGCTTTGGGAAGGGGTTTTCCTTCGTCAGCGCCATCGTCAACGGGGACGAGATGAACGTCTTTGGCACCGAGAACACCAACACGGAGTGGACCAAAGACGTGTTCCGCTTCTGGTCCACCGACCTGCAAACCTGGCAGCAGGACAAGGTCGTCACCCGACAGGGCGACGAGCACCTGTTCAATACCTCGGTCTGCCGCGATGATACAGGCTTTGTGATGGCCTATGAATCCAACAAGCCGGTGCAGTGGAGCTTCCGCTTTGCCCGTTCGGAGGACCTGGCCACCTGGGAGCCGGTGGAGGGCATTGAGTTCGCGGACATCGCGGAGCAGACGGCCTGCGCCAATCCCACCATCCGCTACTTCTCCCCATACTATTACATTATCTACGGCGGCTGGCGCTGGAAGGGCCCGGGCACGCGGTATGAGTACCTGCTGCCCGAGACCCGGTACACCACCTTTGTGGCCCGCTCCCGAGACCTGGCACAATGGGAGATCAGCCCCACCCGGGGCCCGATGCTGGACCCAGTGGAGGGCGAGGGCATTAACAACACGGATGCCGACCTGTTCGAGTGGGAGGGCCGGACGTACATCTACTACGCTACGGGCGATCAGGCCACCTGGGGGACGATCCGGGTGGCGATGTACGACGGGCCCATGGAGCAGATGCTGGCCGCGTACTTCCCACCGGGAGTGGAGGCGGTCACCTTCGATGCGACGGCGGGGGCGTACAGCTACCCGTAGCCTTGATGCCCGACCTCAGGCACAGAACGCCGCCGGGCGCGTGGCATCTCATCGCCACGCGCCCGGAGCATATGGACACCGTAGACCGCCGCGACGGAGCCTGTCGGCTCAGTCAACTGGGCCGCCTACGTCCCTCGTTGCCACAGCTCGAAACGCGCAGTAAGAGTGTCGTCATGGCATTGAAGACGCGTTGCCGCCGCATTGACGACGCGATTACCCACCGGACGTCACCCGTCCGCGCATATCCGACGGGGCGAAAGGACTTAGCCGACAGGTTCGACGGTCCCCTCTACCCCTCCGGCAGCGTCAGATCGATGTAGAACGTGCGCCGTCCGGGCTCGCCCTCCTTGGAGGTCACCTTGTAGGACCACCACTTGTACCCTCTGTTGTCGGCGTATACCTTGCCCTCATAGACCATATCCACCCCGTCCAGCCAGAAGTCATCGTGCTTCTCGCTGTCTGCGGGCTTCGCGGCTACGACCTCGACCGCGTTCAGCCGCTTGAGCTGCTCGGCGGGGATCTGCACCTTCAGCCAGTCACCCTCCCCGGCGTCCGCAGCCATCCTGGCTACGTCCACTCCATTGACGAACACGGCATTGGCCGCCTCCACCTCGTGGAGACGCAGCCGCAACTCCGCCGGCCCCCGGGCGGCGAACTCGTCCTGCCTGCCGGTGAGGGCCAGGAAGGGCTGCTTCTCCACCATCGGCTCCCCCTTGCCGTTGAGCACGAGTTGCAGCGGCTCGAAGCCGTCGGGAGCCTGCGAAGCGTCCAGTTCACAAGTCAGCGTCCGGTACAGACCGTCCGTGCCGAACTCGTCCACGGTGGCGGCCGAGTCGAAGATGCGCGCATCGACGGCGGTTACCTCACCGGCGGGGTCCAGGAACCGGGCCCTGACCTGCACCTTCCCCGTGAGCGTGTCGCCCCGGGCCGGCGCATCCACCGTAACCGGGTACTTCTCGGCCCAATCGCCGAAGGCGTTCTCGAAGCCCTCCCCTGTGATCTTCAGGAGATGGTAGCCCATGGCATTGGGGCCGAAGCCCGCGCCGTGCCAGGCGTAGCTGGTGGCCCCGCCCATGATCTCCTTGCCGCCGGCGAAGTCCCAGTACGCGATCCCGTGTCCATGACCGGAGAGGGCCAGGAGCACCTTGTAGTCCTCGAGCAGCTCCTCCACTCGCCCGCGCTGGGCGAGAGTGGCGAAGGGCTCGTGGATCAGCATCACGATCGGCGTGCCCGGCTCCACGTACTGCAGATACGCCTCCAAGAAGGCCATGCAGCCCTCCGGAATGGCGTACTGCAGCTTGCCATCGACGAGATCTGTCCCATCCATGGCGATGAACTGCACCCCGGCATAGGTGAAGGCGTAGTGCAGCGGGCCGAAGTACTCGGGGTACAACTCCTTGCCCCAGCCCGGCGTGTCGGCGGGTACGTCCTCCCGGAAGACGGCCACGTGCTCGTGGTTCCCGGGCAGATGAAACAGCGGCACTTTCAGCCCGGCCACCATCTCCTGGTAGGTCTCGAACAGGGCGCGAGAACCCGGCACCGTGGCGGCGTTCGTGTCGACCACCATGTCGCCCGTGTGCACGATGAAGGCCAGCGGGAGCGGCAGGGAGTTGATGGCATCGACATACTGCGCCATCTGGTCGGCGATCTCGGGCCGGATGTGGTGGTCGGTGCCCTGAACGAAGTAGAAGGGCAGCGGCTGCTCCTGCCGCACCATGGGGAAGTCCGAGCCGGTGGTCTCGTCGCTCACCAGGCGCCAGAAGCCCTTCGTTGGCCAGGTGCCTGTCGGGTTGACCACGAAGACCGTGGGACCGTCGGTGTCCAGCGAGTAGGTGCCGTCGGTGCCGGAGGCGACGATCTGCGTCCCGTCGCTGACCAGCGCGCCGGCCAGGGCCTCCTCGCCCTCCTGCCAGGCGCCGTCGCCATCGGCATCGAAGAACACGCGGCCCGTGACGGTGGCCGCCGACAACGGCAGGGCAAGAAGCAGCGGTAGGATGAGCCAGAGCAAGCGGGTTCTCATGTCTGTCTCCTATCTGGGTATCATGGGGTACTCGTCGTCTGTCGCCCGGGTGGGCAATGATGGACGGCAGTGCGGGCGAGACGCCCGCGCTCCCAGGAACGTCGGCGGCACACTCCCCACAGGACCGTCACGCCCTTCTCCCCTACAGCCCCAACTCCCTCCGCAGGATATCCCAATAGGCACCCTTCGCGCCGCCGGCTATCGCCTGCGTCAGGCCTGTATTGTCGTCGTAGTTGTAGTCCACCTGCGTGTCATCGGGCCCGCCCACGAAGTACCGCTTGTCCCCGGCCACCAGGCGCTTGATATGCGCCATGATCTCGCCGGAGACGGCTGGCTCCAGATAGAACGTGGGCATGCACAGATCCTCCTTGCGCTCGCTGCGCACGAGGCCCTCCGGGTCTGTATGGCCGGTGAGTAGGCTCTTGGCCAGCAAAGTGTCGGGGTACACACGTAGCCCCACTGCGACCCCCACGCAGGTTGGGTCCACCCCCTGCATCAGCCGCAGGCCGCACTCCACCGACTGCAGTGTCTCGCCGGGGGCGCCCAGGAGCAGGTCCAGCATCACCGGGATCCCGGCGGCCTTGCAGGCCGCCACCGCCCGACGGATATCCTCCGGTCGGTGGGTTCTTCCGAGAGAGGCCAGCATCGCCGGATCGCCGTGGTCGGTGCCGAAGTTTATCCCCGCGCAGCCGGCGAGACGCATCAGCCCCGCCAGGTCGGAATCAAAGGGCCCCGGTGCCAGGTAGGCGTACCACCTCACGCGCTCGCCAAGGTCTCTGCGGACGAACTCCTCGCAGATGGCCTCGGCATGCTCGCGCGGGAGGTTGAACTCGCTGTCGCACAGATGCAGCACATCGATGCCCATCGACAGCAGGTTCTGCACCTCATCGGCCACGGCGGCAGGGGGACGCGGGCGAGTGCAATGGCCCTTGGAGTGCGGATCGGCACAATAGACGCAGGCGCCGTCGCAGCCGCGCTTGGTCTCCACGCTTCCCTGGCCGCCCTCCGCGAAGTACCGCACATTGTCCACCGTGGTCCGTTTCAGTGCCTTCTGCCCAAATGCTCCCCAGATCGGCGCATTGCGGCAGAAGGCGTCGCCATGGAGCCAGGCCAGGCCGGGGATGTGGGTGAAGTCCGTGCCCGCCCTGAGCGCCCGGATCAGGGCCACCAGTGGCCCCTCGCCATCACCGATGATGCCGAAGTCGATCCCGGTGCGGCGCAGGACGCCCTCGGGTGTCACCGAGAACCCCGCCCCGCCGATGACCAGAGGAGCGTCGGCGGCCCTGCGTAGGTCGCGTACGATCTCCTGCAGGTAGGGGATGAATGAGTGCCGGGTGGCCATGTAGCAGTCGTCGGTATTGCGGAAGGTCAGCGCGATCAGCCGCGGGGAGACCACAGCGAGCTTCTCGGCGATGGCCCGATGGGGGTCATCGGCGAAGCACAGGTCCAGGAAGTCCACCTCCAGCCCGGCGTCCATCGCGGCCTCGGCCAGGTAGTCGATGGCCAGCGGCGCGATGGCGGGCTTGATGCGGTTGGTGTTCACCAGCAGAATGTCCAGGGACATAATCGTCACTCCGATGCAGGAAGCAGGAGCTGTGCGAGGGTCCTCGCGTCCCCCCCCGAGGGTTGAGCGCTGGCCGTTAGCCGTGGGCCGGTCAGCCCTCTCCTGAGCGGTGTTTGCGAAGGAGAGGGAAAGCGGGCCACCGGCTCGCAGGGAGCGGCGCCGTTGGCCGTTGGCGTTTGGCCGTTGGCGCTCCGCCAGCTGACGCCGATGGCAAGCTTGTTGAGCCCCTGACGGAGTTAACGGCAAACGGTAACGGCTGGCGGGCCTGGAGACCCGCCGGCACGGTGGCTTTCACCACTGTGTACCCACGGCCGAGAAGGTGCTCGGCCGACGGCCCACGGCCGACGGCAACGGCTGGCGGGCCTGGAGAGCCTGTCGACAAAGTCCCTTCGGACCATCGGATACGCGCAGGCGAGTGACGTCCTGTGGGGAGAAGCGCCCTCAATGCGGCGGTAACACGCCTATGAGACCATGACGACACTCATCCTACGCGTTCCGAGCTATGGCAACGAGGCACGTAGGCGGCCCAATTGACTTAGCCGACAGGCTCTGGAGACCCGCCGGCACGGTGGCTCTCACCACTGTGTACCCACGGCCTGGAAGGTGCTCGGCCACCGGCACCGGTGCCGTTCCATGCCACGGCCGTTCACAGCCCGCCTTCCGCCACCATCTGCACCAAAGGGTTTTCTCTGATCTCCAGTGGGAAACTCACCTTCGCTCCACCCCGGCGCGCCGATTCGTAGATGCCTATCGTCGCCTCCACCACCTGCCGGGCCTCGCCCAGCGTCACCGACGGCTCCGCCGTGCCCCGCAGGCACTGCACCAGTTCCGCGATCTGCAGAACCTGCAGCGCTCCGGCGTCCTCGAGCTCCCAGGGCTCCTGCTGCATGAAGCTCCACCTGGCGTCCACCGCCTGGGGTCGGAAGAGCCGATACGGGTTGTCGTGCAGGCCGCTGGTGAACTCCATGCGGCCCCGGGAGAGCTGGATGTCCACGGAGAACTCGAAGTAGTCGCGGTAGGCATCGACCTCGAGGTGCGCCCGGGCGCCGCTCTCGAAGCCGAAGGTCGCCAGGACGAAATCCTCCACCCGCAGGGACTTGTCCCGCCGCTCTAAGTGGGCCGAGATCCACTGTGGCTTGCCGGCCAGCCACAGGTACAGCTCGATGAGGTGGGTCGGGTCGTACGTCAGGAAGCCTCCGGAAATGGCGGCCTCCGCCTGCCAGCCGTAGGGCTTGAACCGCGACATGTGCCCGCACAGGTACAGAAGCTCGCCCCACTCGCCTCCGTCCAGGGCCTGCTTGATGCGCCGGAAGTTGCGGTCCCAGCGACGGAGGTAGGAGACCGAGGCGACGACCCCGTGCTGCTCGCAGGCGGCGAGGATGCGGTCGGCTTGGGCAAGGTCCGTGGCCAGGGGCTTTTCGATGATCAGGCCACGCACACCGGCGGCGGCGCAGGTCTCGACCAGGTCTGCGTGGGTGGCGTGCGGGGTGGCGATGGCGACGATGTCCAGAGCCTGGGCGGCCACCATCTCCTGGCCGCTCTCGTACACGGACAGGCCGGGACGCTTGGCGGCGAAGGAGGCTCGGCGCTGGGCGGAAAGGTCGCAGGCGGCGGCGAGCTGCACGCCCTCCACGGCCTCGAAGGCCTCGGCGTGGGTGCTGGGCGAGCCCCGCCAGCTCTCGGCTTCGTACAGGCTGCCGATCTCGCCAAGGCCGATGAGGCCGGCGCGGAGCTTAGGCATGGCAAAGTCACCTCGGGTAGACGTTAGGGGTCGGCGTGAGCCGGAGGTATATTGGCCTCGGGGGCGACGGGGGCCTCCTGGGGTGACGGGGCGAGGTCCCGCGTTGGCGTAAGCCGGGGGATCGACCTCGTCACGAGCCGCACCTACACAGCCTTCCGCGGGCTCACGCCCACGGCCACGGGTATGCCGCCCCTGACGGGGCTGAACGGCGGGAGGCGTAGCGCCGTCCACAGGCGTGCCTACCACGAAGCAATGACACCACGCACGCGTCCGGCCGGCCGCCCCATAGGGCGACATCCCGCCCTCGTCCCAAGCCGCAGCGATGCGGCCTACGGCGTGCCCCCTCCAGGCTGCGTTACCTCAGTATCCCCCAACAGGTACAACTCCGGATGGTGCCCGAAGGCCTCGCCCTCGATCTGGGCGCCGCCCGTCTCGCCTCCTATCAGATGTAGCGTGTCGCCGGAGACCACCGCCATAGGCAGGTTGTTGTTCAGCGGCAGAGACGTGGCGCGGCCGAAAGCTTGCTGCAGCGTGTCGTAGACGAAGACATCGCTGAAGTAAGGGTTGTCCGCGTAGTGGCGCGTCGTCTCCCCGTACGCGGCCACGGTCGTGCCGTCCGGGCGCATCACCAGCGGGTACTGGCAGCCACCAACGAGCAGGATGTACCTGTCGGCATACGCGATCTGTCCGGCAGGGAAGTTGCCGCTGGAAACGGGGGTGTCTGCCAGGCGCTCCCAGGCGTCTGTAGCCGGGTCGTAGCACCAGTTGTCCACCACGGTGCAGTAGGTCCCGGCGGGGTTGTCATCACCGGTAGCACCGCCTATCACGTAGACCTTCCCACCCACGGCGGCGCAGGCGTGCACCCAGCGGGGGGTGCCCGGGCATTGGGCCAGCTCCCGCCAGCCGGCCTGGAGGTCCTCGGTATCCAGGCACAGGAGGCGCGCGCCGAGGCGCGGTGTGTCTCCGTCCCGGTCGGCATTCGTGCGGAAGCCCTCCAGGTCGTAGTCCGCGCCGCCCACGATGTAGACCCGCGAGCCGATGGCGCAGATGCCGGCTCCGCCCACCGGCCAGGGAAGCTCCGGCAGGGCCTCCCAGCGCCAACCGTCGGCGCCCCTGGACAGCCGGTACCCGTCTCGATAGCAGTAGGGGGCGTCGTAGCTGAACCCGCCGCAGCCATAGAGCCTATCGTCCAAGACAATGGCGCACAGCTCCTGCCGCGCGGGTCCGGGCAGGTCCGGCAGCTCGTACCAGCCGGCCTCCGGAGCGGACAGGTCTAGCCCCCAGGCCTTCTTCAGGAAGCCGCGCGGGTAGACATGCTCCTTGCCGGGAACGTCCTTGCGCCCCTGACAGAAGCCTCCCACCGTGACGAGGTGCCCGCCCACGATGCCGCCATCGCTGTCCTGGAAGCCCTGGGGCAGGTTGGGGCCCTTGTGCCAGGTGATGTGCAGCATCTCAGGCAGCGAATCGGCAGGCTGGGCGGAGGCGACGGTGGCAAGGGCGAGCAGCGAGAGGATGGAGGGATACATGGATTGTGAGGCTCCCGACGCGGCATCTGTCTGGTGCGGTCAGTGGCGGGCAACGACGACTGATGGTGGTGGTGGACGGTGGCCGGCAAACGCCAACGACGCCCGCGGTCCCAGGGAACGGTCGCGCCGCGGCCTACTTATCGGCCTCGGCCGAGGACGGTAGATCCAGGGAGCGCCTATGCTTCCAGGGCAGGAGGACGGCGGTGACGCGGCCGATGATCTTGTCCACAGCGACGGCCCCGAAGTCGCGGCTGTCCTCGCTGGCGTTACGGTTGTCGCCCAGCAAGATCACGTGCCCCTCGGGAACCAGGCCATAGACCGGTCTCTCTCGAACGCCCTGCTGATCCCGGAGGTAGGGCTCATCCACAAGGTGCCCGTTGAGCCAAACGCGGCCCTCCATCACAGCCACCGAGTCGCCCCCCACGGCGACCACCCGCTTCACCAGGAGCTCTCGCTCCTTGTTGGCTTCCGGGTTCTTGGTGACCACCACGTCGCCGTGCTGGGGCTGCGCACGTCGGTACGCGTCGATGCGGATCATATAGTAGTCGGCGGTCTGCAGCGTGGGCTCCATCGACTCGCTGACGATGGCGCCGAAGCGCACGCTGCGGTAGAGCCACACCAGCCCCAGGGCGATGGCGATCAGCAGGATGGCGCTGATCCACCCGGCGACGGGGCGGTTGAGGCCGCCTCCCGGCTTCCGACTCATGAATCCGGCTCGGGTCTGTGCAGTCATAGTCTGTGATGCCTGCGGACGGGCCGCTATAGGGTCGCCAGGAGCCTGAGCCCGGCGTCGATGGCCATCTGCCCCGCCTCGGGGCACAGCTTGCTCCACCCCGAGGGCGTAGGCTCATACCCGCCCTGCTCGAAGGCTTCCGGCGTCGGGACATAGCCCTGATAGTCATTGGCATAGCCCACGAAACCGGTGTGGGGCAGAGGCGAGCGGGCCTTGAGATCGAGCTGGTACTCGACGAAGAGCTCCAAAGGCGCCGCCACCAGGGCCCCGTCGCCAAGGCGCAGGGCCTGGATCTCCACATCCTCGTGGTAATCGCCGCGCTCGGCGAGCTTCAGAAGCTCCGCGGCAAACAGCGCCTCCGGGACACCGTCGACCTGGGCCTTGATCGGTCCAGCGGTCGAGGCGACGAGCCGCCGCGCCCGCTGCACCTGCTCCTCTGTGAACCTGCGTCCGGGGATGGTCACCGCCTCCGATGCGCACCCCAAAGAGACCTGGTCCGTGGTGTCCTCAGCCTCCAGCAGGCCCATCAGAGCGGCGGCGCCGATAATCGTACCCAACCGATGGGCCTCGTGAAAGCCCCGTTTCTGCTGCGGGCGACGATAGTCGATATGGTTGATATTCCCGGTGGCACCATTGAGCAAGAGCCCCACTCCGCCGCGCTCCCGCTCCACCAGGCCCAGTGCATAGCCGGGCCAGTCGGCACTCAGGAGCCAGTTGTCGCCGGCGAGGATGGCCGGGTGGAGGGCGTAGTTGACTAAGGAGGCGATGGCATTGCCCTCGGTGTCGTCGATGCGAACCACCAGCACCTCCGGGTCGGTCGGACCCAGGACCTCGGCAACTTGTGCCGGATCGAGGCCCTCCCAGTTCATGTGGGTGACGCCGTCTTGGGTGCGCAGGCGGCGATTGTTGACCGGCGCCTGTGCCGTGGCGGATCCCCACGCGAGCCCGGCCGGACGCAGGTTGTCGTGGGCCATCTTCACGGCCCCGGCGGCGAGGCGCGCGGTGAGGGCCTGCATCTGCTCGTCACCCGGCTCGCCGAGGATGCCCAGGAAGGCCGGGCCGGCGTGGGTGTGAGTGGCGGCGACCAGCAGGCGCTCCGGAGGCAGGCCGATGCTCTCGGCCACTTCAGCCCTGATCTGGTCCGCCACAGGCTTGTAGAAGCCGCAGAGGTCCAGCGCCACGATCCCCATGGCCTCGCCGTCATCGTCCTGCAAAAGCAGCGCCCGGGCGTACAGCTCGTCGTGGACGCCCTTGCTTCCTTCCTCCCGCACATTGCCGTCCATCCAGCAACCGATGTGGGGGGTGATGACGGCCTTGGCGGCTCCGGCCTGCAGTGACATAAAGTGGTCCTCCGGTCGAGTAGCGATGTCTACGTACATCCTACCGCAAGAAGATGCCGACCGCCAGATGAAGAACGCCTGCCAAAACTCCGGGGTTCCTGCCCGGCCTGAGTGCCCTTCGGGGGGGCCGCCAACCGAAGGGCCCATCAACTCCCCGCAGCCGATGCGGACAATCCCCTCAACCCCCGTGCCGCGGTAGCCGATAGTCTCTTGGCGGGTAGCTGGGGAGGCGCCGGCGGGAAGGCGCCCCCACCGAAAAGACACTCCAAGAGCCATGCAGGCGCGGCCGCCGTCCGGTACCGGGAGGCGCTCAGGCCCGGAGCAGGGGGCGCGGCCGACCGTGGCCTGAAATGCCTACAGTTGGCGCCGCGCCCGTGGCGCCGCGCCCGCCCGTTGTCGCACCCCCCATCTGTTGACGTGGCGTCCATCGTGGTCGGAGCCCTTGGGACTCGCCGTGCCGGCCTGTCACCACCGGCACTCCTCGGCGGGTTGCTCAGGCCCGGGACGCCCAATAGTACCGGCATCGCCACCCATAGATGCCGGGAACCTCAGGCCGCGACGGAGGCGGGCTCTAAGCCCCTCCGTCGCGGCCTTTTTTCCCCGGAGACACCGACTACGTCAGGCCACATTGAGACAC
>CAYRFY010000195.1:0-6569 GCA_964423635.1 uncultured Armatimonadia bacterium
TGCTGAAGGGCCTCGAGGCCGGGCGCCAGGCCCACGACGCCCCCGAGCAGGTCTCGGACATCCAGTATGAGCTGGAGAACTTCCCCTACCAGACGCTGAGGAAGGCGGCGGCCTCGGTCGTCAACGAGTGCACGGTAGCCCTGGCCTGCGGGCTCAATGGCATCGCCTTCAACGCTCTGGGGATGGGCGAAGGCGACTTCGCCGACTACCGGCCCCTCCTGCGGCGTGTGCACCACGCACGTCCTGTGTGGGAGGCGGTGGTATCCCACTGCTCCGGCCTCCCGACCCGGGGCCTGTGGACCGCCTGGTCGCCGCAGCTCATGGCGCGGCGAGAGGTGAGGGCGAACGAAGACTGGTTCGCCACCCTTGCCGGGCACGACACGACCCGAGGCTACGTTCTGGGCGAGATCGGCCTGCCGCTGTGCTCTGACCCCAACGCCTGCGGAACGGTGCTCACCGGCCGTGCCGTCGAGGGCTTCACCGACGACGAGCTGCGGCGGATGCTGTCCGGGGCGCTGCTGACCGACGGCGTGTCTCTGGAGGTGCTGGAGCGACGCGGCCTGGCAGGCCTCACGGGCGTGCGGATCGCCCGCCGGGTGACCAACGGTGTGATTGAGCGCTTCACCGACGAGACTCTCAACCAGGGCTGTGTCAACGCGACCCGCGACTGCCGCGTGGAGTTCTGGGGCGATGCCACAGGCCAGGCGGACGTCCTGGAGGCCACGGCTGAGGGCGTCCGCATGCTGGCGACCATGGAGAACTACTTCGGGGAGCGGTACGGTCCGTGCCTGAGCGTGTTCGAGAACTCATTGGGCGGCCGCGTGGCCGTGCTGGGCTACTCCCCGTGGATGTTCATCCACTCTTCGGCCAAACGCCGGCAACTGCAGAGCATCGCCGACTGGCTGACCCGCGGGGCGCTTCCGGTGCGCATCGATGAGCCGGTGAGCCTGACGCCTTTGGTCAGGCTCTCCGAGAGCCGCGACAGGGGCGCGGTACTGCTGCTGAACACCGGCCTGGACCGGATCGAGACGGCCACGGTGCACGTGCGGGCCACGGGGAGCCTCAGGGCCATCGACGGGAACGGGGAGCGCGAGGTGCAGGCGATGACGGAGGCCACCGGGTGGGAGGTCAAGGTGAGCAACATCGCGCCCTGGGAGGCGGTATGGCTGCTGGTGGGGTGAGGGCATCCACCTAACGGGGACGGCGCCTCACCCCCCAGCCCCCTTACTCCGCGATACGGCCGCGGAGACGGGAGGAGGGGGAGTACGGCAGACGCCCTCTCCGCCGCGGGGCGTTGGCGTCCCAATCCCGTACCTGCGGGGCTGCGGTCCGCGAGACATTGGCGCCCCAGTCACGCGATTCCGAAGCCTATACATGCGCAGCCTTGACCACCCGCGCCACCCGCGGCGATAATGCTTGTAGCCACAGCGGTACCGCGACCCGTCGGGTCTTCTGCGGCCGACACGAGGGGCAGTGACATGCTCAAGCGGATACGTATCGAGAACTACCGCAGCATCGGCGAGGTGGACATCGAGCTGGGTCCGCTGACGGTGTTGGTGGGCCAGAACGGCTCAGGCAAGACCAACTTCGTGGACGCGATCCACTTTTTGTGTGACGCGCTGACGTACGGTCTGGACGCGGCGGTGATGCGGAGGGGCGGCCTCAAGACGCTTCGTCGCTGGTCACCGCACAGGCCACGCAACGTGGCCTTTGAGGTGGAGGTGGGGTCGGAGGATGGCGCGGTTCAGGCCCACTACACGCTGGCACTGCGAAGCGAGGCTGCGGGGGAGTACAGCGTCAAGCGCGAAGCGTTGACAGCGACGGCATGGGATGCGACTACCGAGTTCGAGGCCCTGGACGGGAAGGTGGTCCACAGCAGCCTGGACCCCAAGTTCGGGAAGCCCGAGGGGCGACCGGGGCTGCTGCTCGCGCCCCTGTGGCCCGACCTGCCGTGCTCCCTCTTCACGAGCAACATGCGCAATATGGGGTTCTATAGTATATTCCCGGACGCCCTTCGCGAGCCGCAGTCGCCTGGAATGGACCATCCCCTCGATACTCACGGGCACAACCTGACGTCGGTGCTGCGCAAAGTGCAGAGAGACGCTCCCGCCTCGCTCGCGCAGGTCCGCAAGGCGCTCGCGGCGCTTCTCCCTCGGGTGCGGGACATCCAGATCGCAGGTGTCGGCGGATACGAGTACGTCAAGTTCCAGCATGAGGGACCCGATGCACGTCGCCATTGGCTCGACAGCAAACAGATGTCGGATGGGACGCTGCGCATGCTGGGCATCCTCACCGCCCTGTATCAGGAGCCGGCGCTAAGCCTCGTCGCCATTGAGGAGCCCGAGCTCACGATCCATCCGGGGATGCTGGCGGTCTTGCGTGACGTGATCGTCGAGGCCAGCCAGAAGCGCAGTCAGGTCATCATCACCACGCATAGCCCCGACCTGATGAATCTGTTCGATGTGGACGTGCTGCGCGTGGTGGAAATGACCGCTGAGGGCACCAAGATCGGGCCGGTGGCCCAACACCAGCGGGAGGCCGTGCGGGAGAATCTGTTCCTGCCCGGGGAACTGGCAAGGATGGAAGGGCTCGCCCGAGCGCAGTAGCAATGCGGAGGGGCACACGGTGATTGTACCCATCGTCGAGGGGGACGGCGAGGTCGAGGCCGTGCCGGTGTTGCTGCGTAGACTGCTGCAAGAGCGTCAGGCATGGGACGTCCGAGTTGCCAGGCCCAGGAACGCGGGGGGCATCACTAAGCTGGCCCGTGACGAGCGGCAGGTGGAGAGGTTCCTGCGCTATGCGGCCACCGTACCCGGTGCATCGGCCATCTTGGTGCTCGTGGACGCAGACTCCGACTGCCCCATGGAGCGGGCCCTTATCTTCGCTACATGTGCCGAGGCGCTTCACCTCCCCGTGCCTGTCGCCGTCGTGGTGGCCAAATGCGAGTACGAGGCCTGGTTCCTGGCGAGTGTGGAGGTGCTCGCAGGGCGCCGTCTAAAGACCAAAGTGGGACACGCGAGAACTGGCATCGCCGCAGGGACGGCGTTCGAAGCCGATCCGGAGGGCGTTCGTGACGCCAAGGGTCTCCTCTCGCGGATGATGCCCGCCAACTGCGCCTACAAGGAGACGCTGGACCAGGCCCCGCTGACCGAAGCGATGGACCTGGAGTTGGTGCGCGGCAGGTGCCGCTCTTTCCGGCGTGTGGACAGTGCCGTCGCCTTCCTCGTCGAGCAGATCCGTGCGGGTGGCCGCGCAGTCAGCCCCTCGGCCGAGGCACTGCGACAGCGCCTGTGGCAGTAGAGTCCGGGGAGCGCCGCGCCGTCCTCCGCCGTCCTCCGCCGTCCTCCGCGTTCCTCGTGCTCTCTGCATCTCTGTGTTCGGCCGTAGCTTTCCTCGCCGTGCTCCGTGCCTCTCCGTGCTCTCCGTGCCTCCGTGGTGAGACGTTTGTCTTTCCCCTCCGCTCTCCCCCCTCCCTATCCCCCGACCTTGCCCGCCACCTTGGCGAAGACCTCGTCCACGGTGATGGCCCGCATGCAGTCGAACGTCTTGCAGGTGGGGCGGGAGAAGCAGGGATGGCAGGGGAGCTTGTGATGGATCACGGTGTGCTTCGATCCGTACGGGCCGGTGCGTTCCGGGACGCTGGGACCGAACAGGGCAACCACCGGCTTGCCCAGGGCCGCCGCCAGATGCTGAGGCCCGGTGTCGGAGCTCACCAGCAAGTCGCAGCGCTCCAGAACCGCGGCCAGCTCGAGATAGTCGGTCTTGCCCGCGGTACAGGTCATCGGCACACCGGCTTGCTCGGCGATCGTACGACCGACCTCCACATCTCCCGGTCCGCCGAGGACCACGATCCGCAGGCCCAGCTCCTGGTTGGCACGCCGGGCCAGGGCCGCGTAGCGCTCGGGGGGCCAGATGCGGTGCGGGGCGGAGGCGGTGGGGTTGAGGGCCAATAGCCGGCCGTCCGGCGGCAAGAGCGAAGCCGCTGTCCTGGTTGCCGCCTCGGGGATATGGACGTCGAAACGCGGGGTCGCGGTCTGGGCGCCCAGGGCCGCGGCCAAAGGCAGCATGCGGTCCACGGTGTGCTCGCCGTCGGGCGCGCAGCGCACTCCGGGGAAGACCCACCGGAGCCGGCCCAGTCTGTCTGTGGCCATCTGGTAGTTGCGCGGGCAACCGGCGGCGCGTGCCACAATGCCGCTCTTGAGGATGCCCTGGAGGTCGAGGGAGACGTCGAAAGGGTCGCGTCGCAGCTCCCGGCGCAGGGCCGAGGTCTCTCGTCTCAGCGCGGCCCAGCTCGCGGCCGAGCGGGCCAGCTTGACCCAGCGGCGCAGGGGCACCACGAACACCCGGTCGATGGCGGGGTCGTGTCGGACGAGCTGGGCAAACCGTTCGTCCACGACCCAGCCAATGCGGCAGCGGGGCAGGTGCTCTCTGAGGGCGCGGAGTGTGGGCAGGGCGCAGATGATGTCGCCGAAGGAACTCATCTTGATGATGAGCACGCTGTCAGGTACGCTCTCCATTGTCGGGGTCGGCCTTCCAGCGGTTATGCAGCCAGAGCCATTGCTCCGGATTGTCCCTGATCTGCTGACCGATGATGTCGTTGAGAAGCTGCGTGATCGCCAGCGTATCCGCCGGGCGGTCGCCGGTGGGCGCCACCTGCAATGGGGGCATGATGCGGAGCAGGATACGGTCGTCGGGCCGGCGGTAGGTGAATACGGGGACGATGGGCGCTCCGGTGCGGAGGTGGAAGGTCGCCGGCCCCACGGCGGTATCCGCCGGGCGGCCGAGAAAGGTGGCGCGCACGGCGCCTTCGGCCGCGTGCTGGTCGGGGAGGATGGCCACCAGTTGATTGTCCCGCAACGCCCGGAGCAGTGCCCTGCCGTCCCAGCGGCCGAATACTCGGGTGCCCTTGGAGCGCCGGGCGCGGTCGAACAGCGTGCCGATCAGCGGATCGGTGGCGTCTCGGGCCACGACATTCATGGGGTAGCCCTTAACCGCGAGCAGGGCACCGCCCAGCTCCCAGTTCCCGAAATGTGCCGTGATCACCAGCACCCCGCGGCCCTGCGCCAGAGCCTCATCCATGTGCTGTAGTCCCTCGACGAGGACCAGCTCCTGCAGCTTCGCGTCGCTGATCCACGGCAGCTTGAGAAACTCGGCCATGGTTTTGGCCACGTTGACGACGCTGGCGCGCTGGATGGCGCGCCTGTCCGCCACCCGTAGCTCATCGCCGAAGGCGGCCCGGAGGTTGCGGTCCATCAGAGCGCGGCGGCGGAAGGACAGGGAGCACACCAGTGCTCCAAGGGCACCGGCGGCGGCCCTGAGGGCGGGCAGGGGGAGCAGATAGACGGCGGGGAGGTGTGCGGCGACCAGCCCGCGAGTGACAAGCCGTTTGATCGCCTTGCTCAGCGGCACCGGACTCGGCTTGGGGGCCATGGGAGGTCAGCCCCCTCCAGCCGCGCAGGCGCCGCCGGCGAAGACGGCACGCAGCCCAGACAGCAGGCTGTCTTCGCCCTCCATGATCTGAAGCTCGCACGCCTGCACCACCACGGGCGGACAGTCCGCGGGCGGCGCCGGCAGTTTGACGGCGTCCTTCTCGGTGGTCACGATTATCTCGGCCCCCACGGCGCGGGCGGCGGGGACGATGCGCCGGTAGTCCTCGAGGCTGTAGTCGTGGTGATCCGGGAAGCTGAGGGACACTACCTCACACCCCAATTGTCTCAGGCCCAGTTCGAAGGCCAGGGGGTTCCCCAGGGCGGACAGGGCCAGAATCCGCCGCCCGGCCAGGGCCTGGGGCGCCTCTTCATCGGCCCGCAGGGCCCTCAGAGAGCTCTGGTGATGGCGGGTGATGATCGGCGGACGGCCGCCGCAGTGCGCGGCGATCGTGCGCTTGAGCCGGGCCACCGTCTCGGGCCCGCACAGGTCGGCATGCGTGACCCAGACCTGATGGGCGCGGCCCATGTGGGCCATGGGCTCGCGCAGGCGCCCCGCCGGGAACAGGCGGTCGGTCATGCCGTCGGCCAGCGCATCCACCAGTACGATGTCCAGATCCCGGGCCATGCGGAAGTACTGGAACCCGTCGTCCAGCACGGCGATCTCCGCTCCGGCCTCCGTCTTGAGGGCCTCGATCACGTCCTCGCGCCGCTTGCCCACGGCCACGGCACAGCCGGGCAATTGCAGGGCGAGCATGTAGGCTTCGTCTCCGGCCTCGGCCAGGCCGGCGCGCAACTGCTCGCCATCGGAGACGATCAGGGGGCTGGCGCCGCTCTGCCGCCTGTACCCGCTGAGGACGATCCCCGGCTTGCCCCTGGTCATCAACCGCCGGGCGACGAAGGCGGTGGAAGCTTTGCGCGGCTGCCGTCTGCTGCAATCCGGACAGGCTCTGACGCGCGCCAACGCGCTGTTGCTGGGCATATTGGCCGGCAGCGACCTGAGGCTGGCGGAGGTCGGCGAGGTGATGCGCGAAGTGCATAAGGCGTGCAAGCCCGGCTGCCATGTCGAGATGGGCACCGTGCTTGATCCCTTTTACGAAGGCAGGATCGAACTGGTCGCCTTGGCATTCGAGAGCTGGACTG
>CAYRFY010000195.1:6579-8021 GCA_964423635.1 uncultured Armatimonadia bacterium
CTTCCCCGTACCCCCGAGTGTCAGATTGCCGATGCTGACCACGGGCAGGGCGGGGGTGGTGCGGCGCCGGATGCTGCGCTCGTAGAAACGGAGACTGGCCGTCAGACCAAAGCCGTGCAGGGCCGCCATTGCCTTAAGCCCAAACATCGCCAGGCCGGCAGCGGCGCCCTTCGTCTCTCCGCTGATGATCGCGTGCCAGTTTTCCTGCAATTGTCTCGCTCCGACGTGGTCTGCGGCGGGTACGCTGGTGACCTCCGAGGCATCCGGCACATGAATCTCGGACGGTGGGAACGACCGGGGTCGCGACCTTTTGGACCTATACCGGCACGTCCGTCTCGTCGCGGCCCTCCCGCAGGAGCGCCACGATCTGTTCCGCGTAGCGCTCCGAGGCTCCCCGGTGCCGGGCCAGCATGGCGGCTCCCCGGGCCGCGAAAAGCTCCTGCTCCTGGGGCGAACCGAGAAGGCGGGCCACCAACTCCCCCAGCTCCCCCGGGCCCTGCACCACCGACACCGCCTCCTCGGCCAACGCCACCTCCATCAGGTCCTGCTGGTTGTGCATCCATGGCCCCACCACCGTGGGCTTGCCCTGAGCCAGCGGCTGGAGGATGTTGTGCCCGCCCCAGGGCACCAGGCTGCCGCCGACGAAGACCACCGTGGCCAGAGCGTAGACCTTGGTCAGCTCACCGATGGTGTCCAGCAGCACCACCCGCACCTGAGGCCCGACGGCCTCGGCCGCGGTCCCCTCCCTCACCGCCCGGCTGCGCCGGTAGACCGCGTAACCCCGCTCGAGGATGAGCTGCTCGATCTCGTCGCCCCGCTCCGGATGGCGGGGCGCGATGACGAGCTGTAGGTCCAGATGCTCCTGGCGTGCCAGCACGAAGGCATCCAGGACCTTGGCTTCCTCCCCTTCTCGCGTACTGCCGGCGACCAGGATGGGCACATGCTCCGGCAGTCCCAGCTCCATCCTCAGCCGCGAGGCCTCGGCCGGCGGCACGTCCGGCATGGCCTCATCGAACTTGCAGTTGCCCAGCACCTCCACCCGATCCTCTCTGGCCCCCAGGGCACGGAAACGGGCGGCATCCTTCTCCGACTGTGCCAGGACACGGTCGATGTTCCCCAGCGTCCAGGACAGGATCGGCCGGATCGCCAGGTCGCGCGGGTATGCCTTGTCCGAGATGCGGCCGTTGATGACGGCGGTCCTGATACCGGCGCTCTTGGCCACCGCCATCATGTTCGGCCACAGCTCGGTATCCACCATCACCAGCATATCCGGACGCACGGTGGACAACGCCTTGCCCACCACGAAGGGCAGGTCAAAGGGGAAGTAGGTGACGGCATCGACCTCGAGACCACGGCGGGCGGCCAGCTCACGCCCCGTGGGTGTGGTGGTGGAGAGTACCACATGGGCCAGGGGCTCGCGAGCCCGCAAGGCCTCGATCACC
>CAYRFY010000195.1:8031-12057 GCA_964423635.1 uncultured Armatimonadia bacterium
GGGGCCACGGCGGCCACCTCCCCCACCGAGCAGGCCTGCACCCAGACCACAGGGTCGCGGTGCTTCCCGAACTCGGCGGCCTGGGGCGAGACGAACCCCAGGCGCTCGCGGAGGCCTTCGCGGGACTTGCCTCTGACCACCATGCGGTACAAGAGCCCCAGCAGCAGAAATGGCGAGAGCAAGAGCAGGAGCAGGTTGTAGGCGATGAAGCGCCAGTCCACCCCCGCGCGCACCAATCGCCGGTCGGTGGCGAAATCGGCCAAGCTAGTACTCCTCCGAAAGCGGCGTTCCGCCATCGGGATCGAGAACCTCTTCGGGGGCCCCGTCTGCGGTGGCGACGCTGGTTTCATACAGCCGGTGATACAGACCATCCCGGGCCATGAGCTGCTCGTGCGTGCCTTCCTCGACGATGCGGCCCCGTTCGAGGACGACGATGCGGTCGGCGCGCTGGATCGTGGACAGCCGGTGGGCGATCACGATCGTCGTGCGCCCTTTGATCAGCGACTGCAGCGCCCGATGCACGGCGGCCTCGCTCTCGCTGTCCAGTGCCGAAGTGGCCTCATCGAGGATGAGAATGCGAGGGTCCTTAAGCAGCGCCCGTGCGATGGCGATCCGTTGCTTCTGCCCCCCGGAGAGCTTGGCACCCCGCTCGCCCACCGGGGTGTCATAGCCCGCGGGCAATTGCGTGATGAACTCGTGCGCGTGGGCGGACCGGGCGGCGGCGACGATCTGCTCCTCATCGGCCCCCGGTCTTCCGTAGGCGATGTTCTCCCGCACGCTGGCGCTGAACAGCACCGTCTCCTGCGGAACAATGCCGGTGTGGCGAGTGAGCGCCGCCATGCGGATGCGGCGCACGTCCACGCCGTCGATGCAGACCTGCCCCTCGGAAGCATCATACAGCCGAGCTACCAGATTGGCGACCGTCGTTTTCCCGGCCCCGCTGGGCCCCGCCAGGGCCACCATCTCACCGGCGGCGATCTCCAGGTTGAAGTTCTCCAGCACGGGCTCGTCGCCGTAGCAGAAGCTCACGTCTCGCATGGAGACGGCACCCGCCATCTCCGCCGGTTCCACGGCATCCTCGGCCTCAACCAGCTCCGGCACCTCGTCCAGCACCTGCAGACACCTCTGCGCGGCCGCCTCGGCCGTCTGCAATTGCACCCCGGTGCGGGAGAGATAGCTCACGCTGCTGGCCGCGGACTGCATGAGCAGGATGAAGCCCATCAGCTCCGCGGCGCTGGCCCGTTGCAGGGCAATCTCCCGGGCCCCCAGGAGCATGGTGCCGCAGATGGCGGCCCCGGTGAGGACACCCACATAGACCACATTCAGCGCCCGCATCCTGCCGGCGCGCATTTCATTCCGCAGGACACCGCGGTTCTCCTGCTCCATGCGATCGCGAACGATGTCTTCCATCCCAAAGACCTTGACCACTCGCATGGCACCGAAGGTCTCGGTGACGACCGTCGTCAGGTCCGCCATCTTCTCCTGCACGATGCGGCTGTAACGCCTGGCGCGTCCCCCCACCACATTGGCGGCCAGGATCAGGAGTGGCACCATCGCGACGGCAACCAGAGTGAGCGTCAGGGAGATCTGCAGCATCTTGCCGATGCAAAATGCCGCCGCGAACGGAGAGGTCACCAGTCTCCCCAGATTGGGGCCGATGATTCTTTGGAGCACTACGGTATCGCTATTGACCCGGGAGATCAGCTCGCCCGAGCGCTTGCGCTCGAAGAAGCTCATGGAGAGCTTGGTCAGATGGCCAAAGAGCGAGGTGCGCAGTGACATGAGCAGCCGTTGGCTGAACCACTCGCCCACATAGTACGAGACGGCCCGGGCCACCGCGGCCGCGACGAAGGTACCAAACAGGACGCCCAGCCGGCGCCACAGCTCGGCCATTACGTCCTGCAGGGCGGTGCCCTGTGCCTGCTCGACCCGGGCGAAAAGCGATTCGAACACCGGGATCGTCACGGCCATCGACTGCATCTCGAGGAAGCCGCCGACCGCCATGACGACCAGGCCGAGGGCGAATACCTTCAGCCACGGCCGGGCGTACGACCGCAGGGCCCACAGGGAGGCGTATCTCATAGGAGGAGGTCACTCACCGTGTCCTGCGTGGCCACGCGCTCGATCCAGTCGGCCACTCGCCGCGAAACCCCCGGCTCGCCCAGCTTCTCCCTCACCTGTCTGAGCCCCTCCTGCATGGTGGCTTTGGCGGAGGGGTCGTCCAGCAAGGCCAGGGCCGCCTGCGCCAGCGCGGCGCCGGTCACCGACCGACGGTAGCTGTCCGGCACCACCTCGGGCACAATCGGCTCACCCATGAGCAGGTTGGGCATGGCGTAGAAGCGCTGCGCCTGCCGCTGGATGACGCCAAAGAAGAACTTGGCCAACCAGGGGCCGTCGTAGGTGGCGACCATGGGGGTGAGGGCCGCGGCGGCCTCCAGGGTGACGGTGCCCATCTTGGTGATCACAAGGTCGCTGGCCCGCAGGATGTGGTGGCTGTCGGCCACCGCGGTGACCCCTGCAAGGCCCTTGAGACGACGGTTGAGCGCGGCCTCCGTGCCCCCCTGCCTGTCCACGGAGGACCACAGGAAATGGGCGGAGGGCACGGCATCGCGGATGACGGCCGCCGCCTGCAGCATCTTGGGGCCCAGGCAGCCCCGCTCCATAGCGCGGCTTCCGGGCAGCAGACCGATGCATGGAGAGGTGGGTGGCAGGCCAAGCTCGCCGCGCAGCGCCGCCCGATCCGGCGCCGGACTGAGCATGTCAACCACCGGATGCCCCACCCAGCGCACGTTGACCCCGGAGGCCTGCAGATGTCGAGCGTTCACGGAGAAGGGCGTGAGTACCAGGTCGGTGATCCCTGCCAGCCACGACCAGTCCCGAGGCTCCTGCCGCCAACTGCCGGGCGGGAAGTAGTACACCAGGCGGGACAGTCCGGCGCTCTTGATCCGTCTGGCCATCCAGCAGTTGAAGTGCCCAAAATCCACCAGGACGACCACCGCGGGACGCCGTCGGGCGATGGCGCGACACAGTCGGCGTGCCCGGACCTGAAGGGCCGGATAACGGCGGACAGACTCCGTGATGCCGATGGCGCCCCAGTCGCTGGCATCGGCCAGCAGCTCGGCCCCTGCCGCGGCCATGCTCTTGCCCCCCACCCCACAGACGCGAAGACCCCGATCCACCAGGTCCCGCACCACCGGGGCTGCATGGCGATCGCCGGAGACTTCCCCGGCGATGAAGAAGACCTCGCGTGCATCGCTCATTTCTCGGCTCTCCACGAACCCGGGCGCAATGGGCGAACACCTCCGACGAAGCCGGAACAAGAACGGGCGCGGGCCCGTGGCCCGTGGCCTTTCCCCGGCGGCGGGACCGTGGCCCGCGGGCTTGGCGAGTCTCCCTGTCTTGGGGCGAGAAGTCTGGAAACGGCAGGAACGCGCCGCGGAATCTGTCTCAAGCAAAAGGCATCAGTATTCGAGGGGCCGGTGCCCCTGGCTGTGTGACGCCGCTGCGCGGCGCCGGACGGTCCTGCGGACCCAACGACCAACGGCCAACGGCGGACGGCCTGTTTTCGTCGTCGGTTCCGTGGGCTTCCCCCTCACCCGCAAGCGACCCCGGAGGTCGCCAGACTCTCCCGGCAAGCGGCTCTGCGAGCCGCCGGGAGAGGTGGAACGGCCAACGGCACGGGGCGCCAGGTACATACGGGTCACAGACCCGCCGAGTCGGATCCTGCAAGGCGGGACGACTGTGAAAGGATGTTCGGCCGGGCCTCTAGTGAAGCTCCGCCTCAAACCGACGAGCACGGCGCGGAGGTTGCTTCGGGGGCGGCGACACGGCCCGGCGGCGAGCCTTCCCGGCTCGCCGAGTCGGGCTGGAAACTCACATTATGCATGAACACCCTGAGGCCGCATTTCGCCATTCCCGCGTCGGGAACGGTCGAAGTACTGCCGTTCTCCCCCCTCCTCCCGTCGCCGCCCGCCGTTTGGCGGAGTACAAGCGGCTCGAAGAGACGCCGAGAGGCGGGGCCGGGGG
>CAYRFY010000196.1:0-10962 GCA_964423635.1 uncultured Armatimonadia bacterium
GCCCTTGTAGGGCGGCGACCCGTCCGCCGCCGCCGTTCGCCGTTCGCCGTTCGCCGTTCGCCCTTGTAGGGCGGCGACCCGTCCGCCGCCGCCGTTCGCCGTTCGCCGTTCGCCGTTCGCCCTTGTAGGGCGGCGACCCGTCCGCCGCCGCCGTTCGCCGTTCGCCGTTCGCCCTTGTAGGGCGGCGACCTGTGCGCCGCCGACGTTCGCCGTTCGCCGTAGCCGTACCCCTCTCCTGAGCGGCTCCCGCAGGGCGGGACGAAGGGGAGGGAAAGCAGGGCCGAAGGACCTGCAGGGAGGGGCGCCGTTGTCCGTTGTCGGGCGGCGACCTGTGCGCCTCTCAGGGGACCTTCCACAGCACGCGGATATGCTCCCAGAGCCGCTGCGCGATGGCCGCCATGCCCCGGTCGCCCGGGTGCCAGTTGACTCCTGAATGCGTGAAGTGCCCCTCCGAGCCGGCGCGATTCTGGGCATCGGCGGCCAGGTCACGGATCGTGACGAACTGGGCCCCCTGCGCCTCGGCGGCGGCCTGGATCTCCGTGTCCAGCGCCTCGCTCCCCCAACTGCCCACACAGAAGACCCGGCTCCGTCCGCCGTTGCGTGCCGCGGCCACCATCTGCTCGTACGGCCCGCGCAACTCCTCCTCGTTCACCGCCCCGCGATAGTTGTCCCCAAGCTGCAGGATCACCACATCGGCGTCCGAGGGCAGGGCCTGCTCGAAGCCCTTCATGTGGGCTTCGTCGGTGATGCGCCCCAACTGCAGCTCGGGAGCAAGCTGCGGCTGAGCCTCACAGATGCGTCGGTACAGCAGGTGGGCGTAGTCCTTGTCCTCTCCCGTCGCGGCCATGCCGCAATCGTACGGCCAGCCCAGGGCTTCGCTGGCACCGTGGCGGGTGAGGCTATTGCCGATGATGAGGACCCGGCGGACCGGTGCGGGTGGCGGCTCGGGCGTGAGGCGAATGCAGTAGACGGGCTCGTCTGCCGTGATCTCAAGCTCCTCGCCGGCCCGGCCCTGCTGGAGGCAGTTGCGGGCGAAGTCGATCTTCTGATACCACCGGCCCCGCAGCCAGGGCGCCGCGATCGTGGCCCCTACGCGATCCACCAGTACCGGCGCGCGGCCGCCGTTGACCACGGCCTGCCCCAGGCCCGTGGACCATTGTGCCTCCATGCGCTCCGGGTCCACGAGGCAGTCGGTGTTCGTGCTCCGACTGACTAAGGTGAGCATCACGTCGGCGGATTGCTGCAGAGGCTTCCCGTCCCGGGCCACGGCGGCGATGTAGGTGTAGTCGCGGTTGATCCCCGTTACCCTCAGATCATCGACGAGGACTTCGGCCCCGCTGAAGCCCACCTGCGCCTTCACCGCCGGGGCGTCGATCCGCACCGTACCCCGGTCGTCCGTCCAGTCGAAGCTGATCTCCTCACCCACCTTCAGGCTCGAGGAGCCGTCGCCGGCCACAGCGGCGGGCAGCTCGGTCTGCTTGTGCGGATCGTAGGTGATGGAGAGTCCCGTGCGCCAGGCCGCTCGGTGCAGGCGGTCGTAGACCCGCTGCATCTGGTGATCTGAGAGGTTCAGGAGGATGTCTCCGCCGATGGTGGCGGTGGCGGGTGAGGCCGCCGGCTTCAGACCGCCGTGGCGGAAGATGGCCCCGGCCGAGGCGATGGCCGCCAGAGCCACCTCGTCATTGGCCAGCACCAGGCCGGCGTTGGGGTAGGTGGTGTCGGGCATCGGCATGCGGGTGGTGGCATAGTCCTCGTCCGTCGCCAGCGTATGCAAATACCCGCTATCGTCCCAGGTGAACCAGAACACGCCGTCCCCGTCCTTCCAGAGCGCATTGATCGCCGCGCGCAGCGGGAACTCGACGGTGAACGGGTTCGGGCGATAGTCGTTGGTCTCGTAGATCAGGTACGGCTTGCCGGCCACGCGCACCAGGTCGATCGGCGTCTCCATCATCGGAAAGCCGTTGACCCGCACGACCCACGGATAGTATGGGTCCTCCTTCGCCACTTCCCAGGGCCGGAGGGCGAAGCCGTAGTTGCCCACGGAGGTGAAGTCACCGCAGGAGCCGGAGTAGTAGCCCGCCAGGCTGTTGGCGAAGTTCCCCGTCGGTGTGATCGGCACCACGCTGATGCCCATTCCGGGCTCTCCGAGCGAGCGCACGTAGTCGATGAAGCGGTGCGCAAAACCGGTGTACAGGTCATAGACAAAGCGCATCACATCTTGGGCGCGCGCCTCGGGATAGTCCGCCGCCTCATCGGCCAGGGGCGCGAAGGCTACCGTTCCCTCCCCCAGCGTCTCGCCCTCCCTGACCGCTCCCCAGGCCTGCTGCAGCGCCGCGTCGGTGC
This sequence comes from uncultured Armatimonadia bacterium, assembly GCA_964423635.1. Lineage (GTDB taxonomy): Bacteria > Armatimonadota > Zipacnadia > Zipacnadales > JABUFB01 > CAYRFY01. The sequence continues at coordinate 2,344 of CAYRFY010000196.1, forward strand.
CGTAGCGGTCCTTGAGCCAGGCGTTCCAGCGCTCCTGCAGCTTGCGGCCGACGAGGCCCTCCTTCCTCTGGGTGAGCGTACTCTCCACAAAGCCGTCCTCGTTGAAGATCTCGTACAGGCCGATGGCTTCCTCGTCGGCATAGCGTCTGCCGGTGTAGGGGTTCACGTGGTTCAGCACGTTGGAGGCGTACTTGCGGAATACGCCTTCGGCCCGGTCGTCGATGTAGACCAGGTACGGGATGGAGGCCTCCTGGATCATGGCCTCCCACTCGGCGCGGGTCCCGTCATCGGGGAGCAGGTCGTAGTCGGCGGGCAGGAAGCTGCGGTACTGGTTGAAAGAGAACCAAAAGAACATCCCGCGCTGCCGGGCCAGGAAGATGGAGTGGTCGAGGCGGTCGATGTCGCTGCCGCTGCCCATCACCGTCTCGGCCACATCACAACTGTGCTGCAAAGGCTCATGGCCCTGGATCATGAAGGAGGAGTAGTTCAGGCGCACGCCGTTGAAGCCGCCGAAGGCCAGACGGTCGAAGCACAGCTCCAGGTCCTTGCCCTGGCGCTTGACGGAGTGGCAGAAGTTCACGCCCCACAGTCTCAGTCGACTGCCGTCATGCCACAGATGGCCGTCGCGGATGGTGACATACTGCCCCTCCGGGAGTGGCTCGGAGAGGGCGGGGAGTAGGGCGGCTACGGTGAGGGTCAGGGCAAGTGCGGTTCGGAACATGACATCTCTCCCTTGATGGGGGTGGCGAGGGCCTCGGGTCTCACGGCTTACGCGACCGCCGGGCTCCCGCGAAATCCTCGATGTCAACATCGCCGGCATATGTGACACGCCGATTGGGTCAAGAGACGCTTCTGAAGTCGTTCGTGAAAGCATTGATGAAAACATCGAACTGGTCGAGTCTGGGCAAGGAGCCGGTAGTCCATGTGGCGAAAAGGGAGCACGACGCAACCCTGCCACCCTATCTGGAGGTGTCGAAGATGAGACGTGCGGGCTTCACGCTGATAGAGTTGCTGGTCGTCATCGCGATCATCGCCATCCTGGCGGCGATCCTGTTCCCCGTCTTTGCACGAGCCCGAGAGAAAGCACGACAGGCCAGTTGCCAGTCCAACGTCAAACAGCTTGGACTGGCGAGTCTGATGTACGCCACCGACTACGATCAACGGATGGTCCCCGTGGCTCGGGCCAGCGACGCCTACCCCGGGTACAACGGGTACTGGTGGATGGTGCTGCTGCAGCCCTATATCAAGAACGAGCAGATCATGGACTGTCCCAGTGCGGACGGGCAATACTGGTGCGGTGCGCCCAGTTGGACATGCGACCAGCCGCCGCGCGCCCGCTATGTGGGCGGGTATGGCATCAACTGGGGCAACTACTACAGTGGAGAGACCCACGCGGGATCGTTCCCCGGCCCCTGCGACGTGAAAGACTCCGTGATCGAGGACCCCGCCGGCACCTTGCTGATCGTGGACGTGCGCTGCATTGTGGCGGCGCCCGGTACCAATGGACAGCAAGGCCACCCGACCTTCGACCCCGAGGCGCCGCGCACCGACTGGCCGCAGCCCAGGCACAACGGCGGCTTCAACGTCGGTTTCTGCGATGGCCATGTGAAGTGGGTCAAGACCACGAAGCAGTCGACGGACAGGTTCACTCCCTACCCGGTGCCCGGAATGTGGACTCGCATCTCAGGCGACTGACGAAGTGCGGCCTCGGGAGCGCAGTGGGCTCCCGATGCCGGCGAGGCAGAGCCCCATGGGGACGAAGGGCGCGCGGGTTCGCCCTGCCTCGTCATGTCCTGCGCGATCCCGCTGAAAAGCACAAAGACAGCCGGTCCGGCACGCCACTGTAGGGCGGGGCGCAGGTCCCGCCCTACAATCGTGCCCCCGCGCAGTCTCCAGACACGGGCGCGCCCTGAGCGCCAGGGGAGCGCTGCCAGAAGCACCCCGGCCGCGCTTCTAGCTCACATTATGCATGAACGCAGTGACGCCGCATTTCGCCGTAGTTGCGTCGGCGACGGTCGTTGTAGTGCCGTGCTCCCCCCTCCTCCCGTCTCCGCCTGCCGTCTGGCGGAGTAAGGGAGAGGGGGGTTGGGGGGGTGAGGCGACGTAATTCGGCGCCCGCCCGGAACCTGCATAATCTGAGTTCTAGTCCCGCAGCTTGCGGAACAGGAAGTCGCCCTCCGTCGAGTCGCCCCCGTTGATGTGCGCCTCCACCGCATAGCCCCGGTCCGGATCGTGTTGCTCCAGGGTCAGGGTGTACAGATCGTCCTGGACCCAGGCCCCGGCATGGCAACTGTGCTCGTCGAGCGCCTCCTGACGCGTCTCTTCGGGCGCGTCCTTGGCGTAGGAGACCAGGGCCACGCGATCCGCCGTCAGTCCGAGGCTGCCCTTGCGATAGACCGGGCGGAGGGTGTAGGTCCCCGGCCCGTCCACGAACTCGGAGACCTCCAGCCTCCGTGTCTGCGTCCGCTCCTGCGCGAACTCCTCCGTCTTCCAGCTCCCGATCACATGCAGGCGGTAGGGCTTGCCATCATCGACAAAGCCGCACTGCTCCATCAGGCCGCCCAGCGAGGCCGAGAGCTTCTCCATCAGCGTGACGGTGTTGGTGAAGCGCTCCGGCGCCTGGGAGTCGCGCTCCCCCTGGCAGGCCCGGCTCCACAGCGGGTAGTTGTCGATGACCTCCTCCAGGCCCGCCTGGGCGGAGCTGAACCACTGCTGCGCCGCCCGGCGATCCTCGGCTTCCACCCCCTCATCGCCGTGCACCAGCCGACTGAGTTGATAGACCGACTGGAGGGCGAGGGTGTAGCCGCGAATGATCTTCGTCTCGGCGATGAACTGCTCATCTCCCAGCTCCTCCGCGAGCTTGAGAGCCTCCTCGCAACGCTGCAGATTCCGCACGAACTGCTCCTCGGTCTTGTAGACCGGGAAGTACGTGCCGCCCAGCTTGGCCTCCGTCTTGCCGGCGGCGATTCTCACCGTGGGGTTGCCCCAGTGCTCGTAGTAGGGAAACCCGTTGTCGTAAATGTCCCAGGCCACCGGGCCGATGGTCTCGGTCCAGAGCGCGAACTTCTCGGGGTCCGACAGGCCGTGGCGCACGGCGAAGCTCAGCGCGAACTCGTGCGGGTCGCGGCCGTGGGCGTTCCAGCCCCACTCCAGGCCGCCTTCATTGTTCACCTGGTAGTAAAGGTCCGTGGGCACGACGTAGGCCACCAGGGACCGCAGGCCCTTGTCCACGAACTCGGTCATGCGGTAGTGGGTGAACTCGGGGTTGGAGAAGGGCGCTACCGTGAGCCAGTTCGAGCTGAGCGTGGGGTACACGCCCATCCAGCGACCCTGACCGAGATACTCCTCCAGGACGGGGTAGATCATGGGCTTGCGCTGGGTATTGTAAGTCAGGCCCCCGTGGTAGTAGGAGACCTTCACGTCCTGCGGCAGGGCGGCGAGGACCTGGGCATTTTGCTCGTAACTGCCCTGGGTCAGGAGCACTCTGAGGCCCAGATGCGGGCACACTTCCTGGGCGGCGCGGAGGGCCTTGACGCAGGCCTCCAGCTCCTGGACGAAGCGCAGCGCCTGCCTGCATTGCTCGCACCGGCAGCCTTTGCCCTCCTCCGACAGCCAGATCATGACCTCCGTGACGTCCGGGGTCTTGCCCAGGTCCACCAGCCAGTCGGTGATGGGCCGGACGATCTCCGGTTGCGAGAAGCAGATCACCTTCTGGTTGGGGTTGCCGGTGTCGGCGTCCTGGGCGCGGATCATCGGGTAGGCTTCGAACAGGCCGGCGTCTCCGAGCTGCTCGAGGTGGTGGATGATGGGCACCACGCGCACGCCGTAGCGGCGGCAGGCCGCCAGGGTCTCGGGCTTCATCACCGCATGGCCCACTCCGTCCTTGTCCACCGTGACGGTGGCATGCACCTCCAGAAGATTGTACTTCAGGTCGCTGAGCCATGGCAGGTGCTGCAAAGCGGTGCCGCCCCACTGGCCGCGCTCTTCCAGATCGGGCCAGTCGAGAATGCGGCCGAGGGGTAGGTCCACCGTGGCTGCGGCGCCCTCGCCCTTCACCGTTGGCAACAGGAGCTGCTTGAGGGTCTTGAGAGCCATGTAGCTCCCGCGATCCGTCAGGGCGTGGCACAGGATGCGCGGGCTGCCTTCGGCCTGAGTCATCTCCAGCAGGTAGGCCTGATCGAGGTTGGGTCTTTCCCCGAGAAGCTGCTCTGCTTCAGGCCGGCGGCGGAAGTCCAGGACGGCCTCTGCGGTGGAAGCCGCGGTGAGGTCGGGCCTGACGCCGGTCTTGGCCTCCAGCGCCTCGGCCAGCTCGGTGGCGATGTTGAGATCGAGATCGGAGGCAGTCTCGGGGAGGATCACGCGCAGGCCGCTGACCGCCGCGGTCATCCTGCCTGTGAGCGTGACCTCCCTGGGCAGCGGGCAAAGCTGCCGCTGCCAGGCGGCGGCCTGCTCGTCCGGCAGGTCGGCGGCCTGGGATGCGGAGGCAATGGCCAGGGCGATGAGGCTGAGAGCGCCAAGAACGCGCATGGTACTCACCTTCCGGTTGGCGGCCGCAATGATAGCGGGCGCGTGATAGCGGGCGCGTGATGGCGGGCCGGCGCCGACTGCGGGGAATTGTAGTGAAGTACAATTGTCGGTGCCCAAATGATACTGAAGGCCTGAAAAGTACAATTTCGCATGCGCGTCCGTCTGTGCGCCCATCAGGAAGTGCCGGGCGTATCGCGCAGAATCTCGATGATGTCGTCTGCAATATAAACTTTATCGTATTTTGCATATCCTATTTGTCTTAAAACACCGTAGTCTACCAGCTTCTGAATGTTAAGTCGTGCGCCATGATACGTAATCCGAAGTAAAGACTGGGCTTCGGGTATCGAGATGACGGGCGTCACGAAAAGGTGTTCTGCCAGGGCCAACGGCTTCTGACTTCGTTCCCCGGACATCAGCGCACGCCAACGGGCCTGGAGGTCCTGCAGGCGCTTGGTGCGCTCGATGGCATCTTCGGCCTGCTCCGTCACCGCGAGGAGTATGAAGTCCGTCCACTCCCGCCACCGACCTTGCTCGCTCACAGCCAGTAGCCCCTCGTAGTACCGCTCCCGGTTCCTTTCGAAGAACGCGCTCAGGTACAGCAGGGGCTGTGGGACCAGGCCCCAGCGGACCGACAGAAGGGAGAGCAGGAGCCGGCCCACGCGCCCATTGCCATCGATGAACGGGTGTATAGCTTCGAACTAATAGTGGATGAAGGCCAGGCGAGCCAAGGGATGGTAGGGGTCGTTGTCGCTATGCAGATACGTCTCCAGGTTGCCGAGGGCCTGGTTCATCTCGTCGACGGGTGGGGGCACGTAGGTGGCCTCGTTCAGCGTGCAGCCGGGAGGCCCGATCCAGTTCTGGCTGCGGCGGAACTCCCCGGGCGTCGCCCGCTCGCCCCGCACGCCCCGCATGAGGCGCTCGTGTATCTCCCGGATGACGCGCAGACTGAGGGGGAACGACTGCAGGCGCTCAAGACCGTAGTCCAGCGCGCGTACGTAGTTGTAGACCTCACGGACCGCGGAGGCGGGCGTGTCGTTGGCCACGCCTGCCATCACGCGCTGCTCGGCCTCGAAGACGTATAGCTCCCCCAGCTCCGCCTCCGTTCCCTCGATCCGGGAGGAGGCCAGCGCCTCGCGACGGATGAAGGGCTGAATGAAGATGTACGGGTTGCCGAGGGAACGTGCCAGCCCGGCGAGTTCTCCCACCGCGGCGGTGGCCTCCGCCAGGCGGTTTGTCAGCTTGAGGTCGAACTCAAGCGGAGGGGGCAACGGGTCGGGGACGAAGGCGTGGAACGTGGCGTCGCCGCCGGCCTGCCTCAGCAGACGACCGGGTGTCTGATTGCCGAATCTGCGCGTGTCCATACCTGCAGCTCCCGAGCAGTGATGATCGCCTCCGCCGCCTCGCCCCTACCTCCCCGCAGGATAGTACGGCTCCGCCGGCTCCCTGTACGGCCCCTCGGCCAACGTCTGCTGCAGCTCCGGGCTCAGGTAGTCCAGGGAGAAGAAGCAGGTCCCCCGGGCCCTGTATTGAGCGCACAGAGAGTGCTGCTGCAGGATCAGGTCGATGTCCCGGGTGTGTGTCTCTGCGCCGGCGCTGGAGTAGATCGAGAGCCCGGGGATGATGCGCTGCAGCTCCGGGTCGAAGGCCTGCCATTCGTCGAACTGCGCCTTCAGTTTCTCGGTATCGTCGGTGTAGGCCATGGGCAGCACGTAGTCGATGATCCCTTCCGTGAGCCAGCCGTACCAGTCCTGGCAGACGGTATCCGCCGCGTCCTTGTCGGCGAACACCGCCGCGCTCACCTGCGCTGCGGGCTTGAGTGCTTTGGCATCCCTGTAGACCATGCGCACCAGCTCGGTCACCGAGTCTCTGCGGAACTGCTCCCAGGCCGCGGCGCGACGCTTTTCGGTTTCCAGGTCCAGAGGTGGCCCCGCCGCGAGGTGCTCCTGGTCCGGCGCCGGGGAGATCACCCGCAGGGCGTTGAAGTATCTCGCCGTGCCGGAAAGCCCCAGCACCCGCTGGAGGGTGGGCTCCTTGATGGCGAAGACCGGGCCATCCACACACAGCACATGGCCACCGGCGGCGACGAAGCTCTCCAGCCACTGCGCGGTCTCGGGCGCGATCAGGTACTGTCCGAACAGGGCCACGGTTGCGCCGGCGGGCACCTTGTCCGGCTCCTCGTCACCCACGGCCCGCACCTTGCAGCCCAGGCCCTGCAGCCATTTCACCCCGGCGTCCTGTCCGCTCAGGCCGTACCGCGCCATCGTCTCGGCGGTGCGCAACTGGTAGACGGTGCTCTCCGCGTCGATCCCAAAGCGCGCCAGCATCTGGGCGGTGAAGGCCGTCACCGCAGGGCCGCCGGAGCGTACGGCCTGCCAGTTGAGCAAGACGGCCTCGCCCTCGCCCAGAGCATTGAGCGTGATGGCCGGGACCCCGTCCTCGAACACCGCCAGCACCTCCGCGGTGGTGGGCTTGTCCAGCGGGTTGCCGGACATCTCAAGGGCCAGGGGGAAGGTGGAGTTCCGGGCGGACACGGGGGGGATGCCGAACCGCCGTTGCACCTCGGCCTGGCAGTGCTCGCAAGTGCACATGCCCCGGCCCGAGAAGCGGATGTAGTCAAAGTGGATGCCATCGAGGTCGTAGTTGCGAAGGCACTCGAGCATCACGTCGCGCTCGAACCGCCGCACCTCTGGCTTGCCCAGGTCGTACCACTTGGTGCTGCCGGTGGCCCCGGTCTGCAGTTGCCAGTCCGGATGCTGGGTGAACACGTGGCCCGGATTGGCGTAGCCGTAGGAGCCGTTAACGAACCAGGCGTGCACGTGGATACCCCGGGCATGGGCGGCCTCGATGAGGGCACCCAGCGGATCGTGGCCCTCGGCCACACCCCGCATCAGCGGCCCCAGCTCGCTTCGGTACGCCGCCTGGCCCCCGTTGTACCACACCAGCAGGTAGATGGCGTTCAGATGGGCCGCGGAGGCCTTCTCCACCGTGTCCCGCACGCCCTCGGGAGTGCTCACCTGGCGGTAGTTGGCCCAGACGGCACGCTGCTCGGGCTGGGCACAGACGCCCGATAGGACAGACAGCATGGCGGCGAGACCCACAACCGGTGGCAATGCGCGCATGGATGCTCTCCTCTATTCGTCGGATGACGTCCGCTCGCCGGTGACGACTATTGCCTCTTTAGCACGAACACGGCACCATCGTTCCCCGCGACCGTGAGGCGCACGGTGGCCCCTTCGGCCCGCACCGTTCCGTGCAGCACGTTACCGGGTGCCCAGCCGGGCCGGAGCCGCGGTGTCTCCTCCACCGTCTCCGGGCTGTAGTTCACCACGACGGCAATGCGCTGCGTCTGGCTCAGGGGATGCTCGGTCACTCCCAGCATGGGGCCGGTCTTGATGACGGCCCGGCCCTCCACGGCCCCGGTCGCGATCTCGCGGTACAGTCGGTAGCACGGCGGTGCCTCGGGGCTGTGGAAGGCCCCCGGAGTCTGCGTGAGCATCATCTCCATCGGCACGCCGAGGAAGTAGACCCGTCCCCGACCGTACTCGGCCACGGTAAAGGCCGGGTTGCCGTCCTCCTCGACTGCGAGCACCTGCGCCCGCGTGGGGGACAGGCACACCTTGAAGCCCCCGCAGCTCGGGATGCTAAGGCCGCCCTCCAGACCTTCCAGGACGATGGGCCCAAAGTCGCGCCGGCGCTCCCGGGTCTGGGGCTCCAGGCCGGTGATGGCCTCGAAGTCGCTGGGGAGGCCGCTGTCGAGTGAGAGATACAGCGTGGCCCCGGCCTCGACTTTCGCCAGCAGCTCCTGCATCCGGCGGCGCGAGATCATCGCATGGCCGCTGAGGCAGGGCAGCAGGTACAGGGGCGCCTCCGGCAGAGGTTGGTCGCAATAGCGGAACTGCAGATCGGGATAATCGGTATCCGTCCTGCCGCAGACGGCGCACTTGTGATGAAAGCCGCGCTGCTGTTGCTGCTGCTTGACAGCCTGCTTGAAATGTACCGTCTGACGGGAGTGCTGGTACTTTTTGCGTTCGGCAAAGTAATGTACCTCGGGATAGATAAACGCAAAGAAGTTCAGCAGTGCCACAATCGGCA
>CAYRFY010000196.1:10972-12038 GCA_964423635.1 uncultured Armatimonadia bacterium
CTGCAGATCGAACCCGGCCTGCTTGGCCAGGATCGCGGCGCTGTGCGCCACGCCCCAGTGGTCCTGACCCTCTGTCAGGACACAGACGGCCTCGACGGTGCGCTGCGGGAGGCGCTCGAGGGGCAAGCCATCCAGCATGCGCCGGAAGGCGCCGATGGCCTGCAGAACGGGCTTTGCGCTCTTGTCCACACGCAACAGCCCCAGCTCGCGCTCCACGGCGTGCCAGTCGTAGGGGGCGTGGGAGAGCTCGGTCTGCTCGTGGGCGCACCACCACACGAGACCATGGCAGTCGTTGGCCCACAGAGAGAACAGGCAGGCGCGGATGTAGTCGGCAGCGATGGCCTCGGAGGCGATGACCGGCCCGAGTGTGCCGATCTCCTGACACAGGCACGGCTTGCCGCCGATGTCGGCATACATCCGGCTCTCGGCGGTGCTGTGCATGAGGGTGCGGATGGTATTGACCGGGTCCTGGTCGCAGTGGGGGGTGAAGACGGGATAGGGATGGGTGGTGAGCACATCGGTCAGCTCGGCCTGGTCGGCGATGGACCAGGTACTCTCCGGCCGCAGGCCGTGCATGCCGGAGATCACGGGGCGGGTGGTATCCACCGCGCGGATGGCGTTGACGATGGTCGCGGCCCACACGAAGGCCTCGTCATGGCTCGCCGCGCCCATGCAGTTGCACTCATTGCCCAGGTCCCAGGCGACGATGGCCGGATGATCGCGGAAGCTCTTGACGAAATGGCGCACGAAACGCAGCTCCCAGCGAATCGCCCACGGGTCGGTAAGGACGTTGTGGCCCTCGAGCGCCGGCGGCAGGTGGAGTCGCCCGCTCATCCAGCCCGTGAGCAGGCCGACATTCAGCGAGATGTCGTACTTGTGGGCCAGGTCGGCGAAGTTGCCGAACCGCCCCATGGCCTCCGCCGACATCCCGGCTCGGCCGCACTCGTCGTCCGGGAGTGGCTCCTCGCCGAACCGCACCTCCACCGGATGCCCGCCGCCGCCGTAGAGGCGCTGGATGGGCTGGAACACGGACCACAGGGGGAAGACGCGCAGCAATTGCAGACCC
>CAYRFY010000197.1:0-8408 GCA_964423635.1 uncultured Armatimonadia bacterium
AGTACCTGGCTCACATTGTGGGCGACGGCGTCCAGGTCCACGGCGACGTAGGTTGTGGGCGGGCTGATCACCTGAGGGTCTCCTCCGGGCTTCGTCTGCGGCGCGGGGCGCTGAGAGCGGTCTCGCAAATCAGCCCGAGCACCACCAGCACCAGCAGCGGCAGGGTGATATTGACACGGGTCAGGGTGGCCCCGCGCAGGTACTGCTGCACCTGCTCGGGGCGCAGGATCGGCGCCTGCGGCGCCTTCAGTCGCCGCCTCAGTTCCGCCTCAGCGACGCGGGTCGGGTCGCTCTCCAGGGGGCTCACGTTGGCGGCGAAGCGTGCAGTTGCCTCCCGGCCTCGTTCGCGCCAGCGGGCGGTGTAGACCCCCGGCCTGTCGGGCACGAAGCGCCACCGGCCTCCGGCGGCCCCGACCCGGTGGACCTCCCCGTCGGGTCCGGTGACGGTGGCCGGCGGTCCGGCGCCCTCGGGGACGCGGGCCCGGAGCACATGGCCGACGAACCAGTCCGGCCATACGGGCCGTATCGGCCCCGTGGCATCATAGCACAGACGGTGCATCAGCGGCACATAGGCGGACTGGAAGGGGGCATTGCTCCAGCGGTCGTCGAGGGCGCTGTTCACCAGCAGACAGTGGCGGTCGGGGTCGAGGGTGCCCACGATGGCCGGCGCGCCGTCGGAGAACCGGGCCAGCACCCGGGCGTCATCGGCCCCGGGGAGGGACCGGTAGCGGGTGAAGCGCAGCTTTAGCAGGTCGCCGGCACGGGGGCTGGCGAAGGGCTCCAGGGGTGGGCCGGCGGTGTCGATATCCGACAGCGAGAAGGGCTCGTCCGCCGGGGCGGCCACCGCATCGCCCATGCGCACCGGTGCACCCAGAAGACCGCGGAGCATCTCGGGGGTGTAGTTCGTCTCCGGTCCGGTGAAGAGCAGCACTCCGCCGCCGCGGGCGTGATGGCGCAGGATGTGCTCGGTCTCCGCCGCCGACGGCGTCCGGGCCACCACCACGAGGTCCGTCTCCGACAGGTCAGACAGGTCGGAAACCACCCGCGGGCGGATGTGGGTCTCCGCCTGCGGCCCCGGATTGAGCGCCAGGGATAGGAACCTCGCCTCGGCCCGGGCGGCGAGGATGTCCACGCGCAGCTCCTCGCGAACGTGCACCACGGCACGGAACACGTCGTCGGCGGGGAAGCCGTCCGGGGGCAGGGCGGCATCCAGTTGCACCTCGCCCGCCCCCCGCGGACGGAGACGAAGCAGCGTGGTGTGCCGTCCGGGGGCCGCCGGCGTCGCCCGACCCGGCAGGGCACGGCCCTCCTCCTCCAGCGAGAGGTCAAGCGTCTCCGCCTCCGCGGTGGTCTCCCCCCATATCTGCGTGACGGCCTCCAGCTCCAGCGGGCTGTCCCGAAGAGGGCAGGCGCCGATGGGGTGCAGGTCGGTGACGGCATGGTTGGCGGGCTTGAGGCTTCCGACGTCCACGATCGCCGGCGGTTGCGGGAGGGGCTCGTCCAGCGGGCTGCGAAAGCCGGTGGCCTGCATATCGGTGATGAAAAGCCACAGGCAATCGGGGTCGACGAGGAGGGGCAGGTCGCTGCGGTTCAGGGCGCCCGGGAAGTCTCCGGGGGCAAAGCCGGGCCTCAGCCGCCGCAGGTCCGTGTCGTTCGACAGGCGGCGCAATTCGCGGTCGGCCTCGAACAGATCAATCTGTGTGCCTCCGGGCAGGCTGCGGACGGAGGATTGGGCCACAGCGATGGCGCGATCCATCGCCGACTGCTTCCCGTCCAGCCGGGCCATGGAGGCGGACACATCGATGACAACGGCCAGGCGCCGGTCGGGTTGCAGCAGGGAGGCCGGCGGGCCGGACTGCACCACCGGACCGGCCAGGGCCAGGCTCAGCAGGGCGATGAGCAGCATCCGCAGGAGCAGGATAAGCAAGTCGCGCACCCGCAGATAGCTGCGCTGCTGCTGCTGTGCGGCACGGATCAGACGGAGGGAGGGAAACTGGACGCGACGCGGGCGTCTGCGGCCCCACAGGTGGATGACAAGGGGGAAGGCCGCCGCCAGGGCGCCCCAGAGCAGGAGGGGATTGAGAAAGCTCATGGGAAGTGGGGCCCCGGATCACGAGGGCACGCTGTGAGCGACGGGCCACCGGGCCCGCGGCGCGGACGGCTCTTGGGCATGCTCCCACAGGCCGGCATCAGGGGGTCTTGCCACTTCCCTCCAGCGCGGCGATGGCGCGGCCGATCTCGCTCAGGGCAAGCAGCTCGGCCCCGAGAGCCTGGTGCACGTAGCCGGCCACGGAATCCCGGCGGCCGGGCTCGGCCAGACGCAGAGCGGGGTGGCGCTCATCGCCATTGGCACCTCCCCAGGTGGCGTCCCAGCGCCGGCACCAGAGATCGAAGGCCTGGTTGTACAGGTCGGCGGCGGCCAGCACGTGCTCGCGGGCGGGAGGCTCCAGAAGCTCGGCGCGCCGGCGCAGATAGGCCGCGGTGCATAGCCGGCTCTCCGTCATCTGCGCCAGGGGATCGGCCAGCCACATCACCGTGGCCGTCCAGTCATGGGTATTGTCCAGCAGGTCGGCCGCAAGGGCACTCATCCCCCGGATCCCCGCGGGTCTGTCGCCGTCCCCCGTCTCGTGCGCCTTGACCAGCAGACCGGCCATCGTGCTCACCAGCAGTGCCTGAGCGTCCACCGGCGAGCCGCCGTCGACGATCACCGCGAGTTCACGGAAGTCCTTGCGGAAGCCATCGGAGAAGGCCGTGCGCCGGACGGCCCCGAAGCTCGGGCCAAGAGTATCGAAATACACCACCGGCTCGTCGCGTGCGGTGTCGTACCCATAGAATAGGCCACCGGTGCCGTAGTCGGATATGACCGGGCGATCCGCGGCGATATTGCTCAGGATGAATTCCCAGGCGGCCCTGGCCGCGTAGATGCGCTCCTCCTCCGTCCGGACCTCGGGCCAGGCGAAGAACTCCAGCCGCTTGCCGTACATCTCCACACCGCGGGACAGAGTGCTGCGCAGCAAGGAATCGGCCGCAGGCGCCTGAGGCGCGTAGGAGAAGCTGCCCGACCAGCCGCTGACGGCACACAAGTCGGCATAGCCCACCTTGACCCCGGAGTATACCAGGGCCTGGGACAGTGCCCAAGGCAGCGCCGCCCGGCGCTGAATCTGCTCCACACCGAGGCCCACATCGATGGCCGTCACGGCCTCGATCGTCTTGCGGGACGAACCATCTGCCTGCGCGCCGTGGCCGCAAAGCAATGGGAAGACGATGATCGCCAGTAGCCGGTGTCGCCCGGTCATGAGCAGGCCACCTCTTTGGGGATGCCGCAGTCCTCGGAGCTATTCGGCTCCGGGGGATGGAAGTCCTCCACGCGAGCCCGGACTGAACCGACGGTCGCGCGCCCCGAGAGCCACTGGGGCCGCGTGCCGTGGGAGGGGTCGCCGCAGCGTGTCTTCACCTCACCATAGCGCGCGATGGTAAGGTGACGGGCCGCGCGGAGGTGAACCGTGCCGGCCGGGCGAATACAGGTTCCTCGGGACATCCTCCACCCACCGTCGACGGCCGCCAGCCGGAGTGTCGCGGCGAGTCTACCACCATCAACATGCGCGACTCAAGACTGGCGCCCTACCTCCTGGTTGCTCCCGCGGCGCTGTTCTACGCCGTCTACGTGCTGTATCCCATCGTGCATACCTGCACCCTGAGCACCTATTCGTGGAGCACCGTGCGATCCGTCAAGCGGTTCGTCGGGCTGCAGAACTACTCCCAGTTGCTCGGTGATGAGCACTTCCTCACGGCCCTGAAGAACAACTTCCTGTTCGTGGTGCTGTCCATCATCGGCCAGCTCCCGCTGGCTTTGCTGCTGGCCGTCCTCGTCGGGTCCGTAAGCCGCCTGCACCGCTTCTTGCGCACCCTGTTCTTCGCGCCCTTCATCGTGCCCATCGTGGCTGTGGGCCTGATCTGGACGGCTATCTACAACCCCAGCTTCGGCGCTCTGAACGCCGTGCTTGTCCACCTGAGCCCGGTATTCGAGAACCAAAGCTGGCTGTCGGATCCGTCGTGGGCCGTGATCTACGCCATCATCTTCGTCTCCTGCTGGCGGTTCACCGGCTTCCACATGATGGTGCTCCTGGCGGGTTTGCAGGCCATTCCCGACGAGTTGTACGAGGCGGCCAGAATCGACGGGGCCGGGGCGTGGCAGGCCTTTCGCGCGGTGACGCTGCCGCTGATGCGGCGCATGATCGCGGTGGATGCGCTGCTCATCGCGGTGGGCTCGGTGAAGATCTTCGATCTCAACTGGGTCATGACCCAGGGCGGTCCGAATCACGCCAGTGAGGTACTGGCGACGTACATGTACACCTGCGGCTTTTCGAATGACCGCATGGGCTACGCGGCGGCTATCGCCACGGTCATGCTGCTTCTGACGCTGCTGGCCACCCTGATCTACGTGCGCGGGACCAGGGGCGAGGAGGCCGGGGAGCTATGAGCCGGCGCAGCCCGCTCTCCATCGTACGCGACGGCCTGGTGATCGGGGCCGCGGTGGTGTTCATGGCCCCCGTCCTGTGGTCGCTGGTGAACGCCTTCAAGTCCCACACGGACATCCGGATGTACCCGTGGGCATTGCCCAAGAGCATTGTCTGGCAGAACTTCGTCGCGGCCTGGCAGGGCGATATGGGGCTGTACCTGCTCAACAGCGTGGTGGTTACCTCGTTGGCGGTGCTGGTGATCCTCGTGCTTTCGGCCCCGGCGGCCTACGCATTCTCCCGCCTGCAGTTCCGCGGCTCCGGGGCCCTCCTGGCATTGATCATGAGCGGGTTGCTTATCCCGGTGCATGCCGTCCTGGTGCCGCTTTACCAGTTTAACCCGGGCTCCCTGCTGCTGCGGAAGCTGGCCGAGCACTCGGCGGCGCTGACCTGGGTGGCCGGGCGGTTCGGAGACTGGGCGGCCGTCCTTGGCCCCTACATCGCCTTCGGCCTGCCCCTGACGGTGCTTTTGCTGCGCAGTTACTTCCTGTCGATCCCCCGAGAGCTCAGCGACGCCGCGGTGATCGACGGCTGCGGCCACCTGCGCACCCTGTGGAGTGTGTTCCTCCCCGTCGCCAGGCCCGCCATCGCCACCGTCGCCATCTTCCAGGCGGCGTGGATCTGGAACGAGCTGGTGCTGGCAATGGTGTTCATCGACGAGCCTTTGCAGCGCACGCTGACCATCGGTCTGATGAGCTTCCAGGGCGAGCACGCCACAGACTGGGGAGTGGTACTGGCGGGAGTGTTCATGGCGGTGGTCCCGGTGTTGATCCTGTACTTCGTCTTCCAAAAGCACATCATCAAGGGGCTCACGGCCGGGGCGGTGAAGTGAGGCGCCGGGGACGCCGGACCGCGGGGCATCTACGGCGCTCTTTCCGCGCCGGCGTGCGGATGCAATGTGCGCCGGGGGATCCGCCATCGCCGGGCTCGGTGCCCACTAACAGGCGGGGCCTGCCCGATGCCCCGGGCAGGCCCCTCTGACTGATGAGCTCGGCGGTCACTCGTCCGCGAAGATGTCCACCGGGCGTCCGGGCATGGACTTCACGTGCCCATCCACGAAGGCCACATTAGTGAAGCTCCACTTGGGCATGTTGTGCAAGAAGGGCGCGCCCTGGTTCCAATAGAAGGCCCCGAAGACGTCGCTCCACATCCACAGATTGGTGCTGGAGGCCAGGCTGAGCCAGCGCGGAGGATGACGGGCGATGAAGGGCCCGGTGTGGGGGTGGATATCGGCCATGGACCAGTAGTAGTAGCCGATATTGCCCGCGGCCCAGTTGTCGTCGGTCGGGGCCAGCAGGGAGTTGTAGGGCACCAGCAGACTGATGGAGGGGCAGTAGAAGATCTGCCGGTTCTTGACGTACGGCTCCAATCCCCGGACCACATTGGGCATCGAGTTGCCCTGAGTGGCGGCCAACGGCAGGAGTTCGTCGTAGTCCTGTCCGTACATCATCGCCGCCAGGGCAAGCTGCTTGAGATTGCTGAGGCAGGCGCTGCGACGGGCCTGTTCCCTGGCCCGCGCGAAGACCGGGAACAGGATCGCGGCCAAGATGGCGATGATGGCGATGACCACCAACAGCTCGATGAGGGTGAAGCCTCTACACGTTGTCCGCATGCCTGTGCCGTCCTCTCGTATCTTGATCCGTATCGCCAAAGCGCGCGTGCCGCCTGGCTTGACGGCGCTTCGCCGATGGGATTCTAGACCTGCAGAGGTAAGCACACGGCAAGGCGGCGGGATGAAATCCGCATGAGGCGGTGAGGTTTGGGGAACGCGGCCGGCCCGCCGCACACGACTACCTGTCGTTCACCAGCCTCAGATAGTCCGCCAGAGCCTGGATATTGCGCTCGAAGGTCTCCATGACGATCTTGTCCCCGGTGATCCAACGCCCCCTCTCGTCCTGAGCCTCCAGCAACTGCCGCACACGCTCCTCCATCCCTCGGGCCCGGGCGAGCTTGTCCTCCGCCGCTGCCGGCTGAGGAGCCGTCTGCGCGATGTACTTGGCCGGCCCCACCTGAGTGATGGCGTTGTACTGCTGCTCCACCGCCGCCGGGAAGTAAGCCCCCTTGAAGCTGTAGTGATCCGGACAGTTCCCGCCGTCATAGGTCAGGAAGTAGGTGTTCGCCGTCATGTACAGCGGCCGGTTGGTGCCAAGCTCGTAGAACCGCGCCCACTTTCCCCGGTCCTCGCCCTGGAGTTCGGAGCGCCTGTACCAGTCCAGCGCCGCCGGGAGCGGTTGCAGGTACTGCTCGTCGCCGGTGAACAGCGCGATGGCCAAGAGCAGGCGCATCACGCCCCCGGATTCTCCGGCGGTCACGGCGGGCGGCTCGAACCGTCGGGCCCAGGCGGGCTTCATATCGTGGTCGTACTGCTGCGCCCAGGCCCGCTGCGGCTCCGGGAGCTGGGCGTCGATGATGAACCGGCCACACCGGAGTACCGAAGCCTTGTACCTCTCGTCACCGTAGGTCTTGTGCGCGATCATCATCACATCGCAGCAGTCGGCGATGGTATTGTCGTTGAAGGTCCAAAAGTCGCTATAGCCCCTCCCCGTCAGCGGGTACACCTGCGGCCAGCCCCCGGTGTCTCCCTGGGCCTCGAGGTGAAACTCCAGCGCCGCCAGGGCCGCCTGGTGAACCTCGGCGTCCTCCATCTGCAGGGCCCGATCCACCGCCATCAGCAGCCGCGTGGCATGCTGCGTGGTATTGTCATCGAAGGTTCCGCGGTTGCGGCCCTTCTTGAGGGCCTCGTCCTCACCGTCGGCGTTGTGCCGATAGTACCAGGCCCTGGCACCCTCGGGGCTGTGGTCGACGATGTAGTCCCACCCGCCGCACTCAAGCTGGCCGTAGATCAGGGCTCCGGCCACCTCCCGAGCGGCCTGAAGATACTGCTGATCCCCGGTGGCCTCCCAGGCGCGGAGGAACGCGAACCCCACGCTGGGGCAGCCCGGGGGCTGAATCCAGTTCTGGTTCCTCGTAGCATGGCCCTCACCCCATTGGTCGCTGAGGTCCACGGTGTAGCTGCCCAGATAGCCGCCACCCACGGCCACCTCGCTCCGCAGATAGTGCACTGCCTTTTCCATGGCCGCGGAGGCCTGCTGAGGAAGGTCCTGGGCGGCGACGGGGAGGGTCAGAGCGAGGCACAAACCAAGCGCGGTGATGCCGGAGTAGCTCATGGTCATGGCTCCATTCGGTTGGCGTGCGCATGTGCGTGGTGGCGGCTCGGCGCACGGCCGTTGGAATTGCCGTTGCCGCCTGCCGTTCGCCATATGGCCGTTCGCAGTGCCGTCTGCCCCGAAGGGGCACTGCACGATGGCCACGGTTGGGACCCGTGGACCGTTGCCGGCCGTCGTGCGCGGGCAGGGCCGCTCACCTGCCCAGCCTGCTCTTGACCGACCCGCGGCTGACGAGGACCTCATCCACGGTCCCATCGAGCTGCAGATACGGCAGCCCGCCGGACAGGGGCGCATTGCCGATCTCGATGCGGCGGAAGGGGGCGCCGGTGATCCACGGGGTGAAGTGCACCTGCTTGCCCACACCATCCAGCAGCAGCCAGAGGTACTGGGGCTTGGCGCTGAAGTCCCAGGAGACCAGGAGATGATGCCAGTCCTCGATGCTCGCCGAGCCCGTGGCGATCGAGATCGCCTCGCCCGGCGGCGATTGCAGGCCCCTGGCGCTGAGCTGCAACTGGGTGCCGGGATGGCGGCTGAGCCCGATGCTCACGGCCTCCGCCGGCGCCTCCGCGGCGGGCTCCAGGTGCAGGAAGTAGTGCCAGCCCTGGTCCCACCACAGGCGTTGCGCCGGCCGCGGACGCACCCAGAACTCCACGGTACCCGCCGCGCCGAGGCCTGGGTCCGAGAGCTCCAGCACCAGGCGGCCATCGGGTGCCCCCAGGTACAA
>CAYRFY010000197.1:8418-12031 GCA_964423635.1 uncultured Armatimonadia bacterium
GCCACCTCGCTTGCCCCGGTCGCGCCCTGGATGTCCGCCTCGAAGTCCAGGTGGGCCACGGTGTCTTCGTTCTCGGCGAACGGGGCGTCGGGTACGGAGGCCAAGACGGCCGTAGACACCAGGCGGGGCAACTCGTCCAGGCTCATCTGCACCCCCTGCATCTTGGCCGTCGGCACATCGATCACCCGTACCTCGTCGGTCTTCAGCGTCCCTTTGACCACCGCGATCTGATCGACCCGCAGGCCAACCTCCTGAACGATAACCGAGATCGGCACGATCTCCTCGGTGGTGGTCTGCAGGTCATAGGCCAGCGTGTGCCAGGCCCGCTGTCCGGGGGGGACACGCCGGTCGCGCCGGTCGCGGATGTCCACGAAGAACCCGTCCTGGTCGCCGGCGGGGGCCCAGACGCTCACCAGCACGGTGTACTTGCCGGGCGGCAGTTTCACGGCCCCCTGGGCCGAGGATTGGGGCCCGCCCAGGGCCATGGCGATCTTGCCCGAGGCATCTTCCATGCCTACCGGCTCCAGCCCCACGGTCTGGCCGAAGTTCTCAATCTCCTCGATCAGGAGGACGTCATCCTCACTCACGGACGCGGCCGGGCACGGCGGCGCCATCACGGCCACGGCGATGCACCAAAGCAAGACGCGCATGGTCTGGTTTCCCCCTTCCGGCGACTGCGTCCGCGACGCGCACGGGGCCGCAGGCTGCGAAGCCGACGCCCGGCGCGGTCGAGCCATTGCGTGTGACTTGTGGAGAGCCCCGTTCAGGCACCACCGCCGCCCACAGTTTCGCGCACCCTGCGCGACCCATCCCTGCAGGGCATCGACACAAGACCGACTGCGTCGGCTATCTGGCCTCGATCTCGGTCAGCCACATCAGGTTCGGCCGCGCCGGGCTGCCACAGCCGGCGGGCTGGTACACACGAAGCCGGCTCACCGTCTGTGGCGCGAACTCCGCCGTGGTGCACGCTGCGGGATTCTCCCCCGCTTCCGGCGAACGGTACACCGTCCTCCAGCCATCGCCCTCCGGCACCTGCACCTCGAAGCACCTCGAGGTGTGCAGTTCGTGGCTGTAGTTGGCCCAGTAGAGGGTGACTTCCTTGACCTCTCGCGACTGCCCGAGGTCCACCTCTATCCAGTGCGGCGCGTCCGTCTCGGCCGAGGCCCAACTGATCGATCCGGGCAGTGAGGACCCCGGCTCGGGCTTGGTTCCATCCTGGAGCACCGCCATGTCGTCGTAGCCGGAGAAGGAGCTGTCGGGCGTCAGCGTCGCTCCCTGCACGGCGATGACGTAGTTGGTGAGGTCAAAGCGGCCGAAGCTGATGGTCCCCGTGAGGCGATTGGCCTGCGGGGAATTGTCGGCCACGGAGTAGGTGATCTGGTGGTTGCCGTAGTCGGGCTTCGCCAGCCGCGCCCGCAGCAGCAGGGTATTGGGCTGTGGGCCGGGGATGGCGCGGAGGTCCTCCACGGGGACGCCATCCACCTCAACCGCGGCCGATCCGGCATCCGGCAGGTTCTCCGGGTCGATGACCTTGACCTCGACTCTTCGAGGCCAGCGCTCGCCGGCGCCCAGATCCACCCGGCTGTCCCTGCCTTGCGGCACCCCATCCGCCACGATCCCGACCAGCTCCGGGGCCCCAGAGTCATGGATGTCCATGTCCTGCGGCGGGTTGATGAGGATCATCGCCCGGCCCCCCTTGAAGGTGGCCGGGTCCAGTGACATGACGATGCGCCCGTCCTCGACGGTGAACTGCCCCGGTCGCCAGGTCTCATCCACGCCCCGCACATACACCACCGGGCCGGTTGCCGTCTCGGCGGGAAGCGCCAGGACGACGGCCGAGGAAAACGTCACCTTGTACGCGAAGGCCTCGGCCCCCGCGGTGCCCAGAGTCGCGAGCAGCAGGGCCAAAGCGATCGACGCAATGTGGGTGGTCTTCATGGACGTACCTCCGGTACGGTCGAATCGGGCACGCGGCGGCGACGACGGACGGTGTGCGCGGCCCCCTCAGGCATACCCGCGCTCCTTCTCCACCTCCGCGATGCTCTCCTCGATGATGTCCATCGCCTTCTGGGCCGCCTCTTTGTGCATGATCAACGGCGGCGACATGCGCAGCACATTGCCGGCCGGGATCCACGCCAGGCCCTTGGAGAACGCCCGCTGATACACGAGCTTGCCCTCCTCCTCCGCGGGCTCCTTCGTCTCCCGATCCCGCACCAGCTCGATGCCCAGCAGACAACCCTTGCCCCGCACATCGCCGATCAGAGGGTGATCCTGCTTCATCTTTTCCATGCGCGCCATCAGAAAGTCGCCCAGGTCGGCGGCGCGCTGCACCAGGCCCTCCTCCTGGATGACCTCAATGCTCGCCAGCGCCGCCGCGCAGGCCATGGGATTGCCGCCGTAGCTGGTGGAGGCGCTGATCTTCTCCACCAGGTCCTTGTAGCGGTCGCTCACCAGCATGGCCGTGATCGGGAAGCCGTTGCCCAGCCCCTTGCCCAGAGTCATCACGTCCGGCACAACGTCCCAGTGGTCCACGCAGAACATCTTCCCCGTGCGCGCCATGCAGGTGAGGACTTCGTCGGCGAACAGCAGGATGCCCCGCTCGTCGCAGAACTTGCGCAGAGCCTGCATGTAGCCATCCGGCGGCACCGTCGAGCCCGCCCAGCCCTGGATCGGCTCCAGGACGATGGCCGCCACGCGTCCGGCGGTCTCCTCCTTGATCACCGTGTCGATGTACTCCAGGCAGTACATGCCGCACTGCGGATAGGTCATCTTGAAGGCACAGCGGTAGCAAAAGGCTCGGGGACACAGGAAGTACCCCGGCGCCCGCAGGCCCTGGGTGGGGTCCATCCGGGCCAGGGAGACGGCGCCCAGCGTCTTGCCGTGGAAGTCCTTGTGGAAGGAGATGAACTCCATATTCGGGTGGTTGGCCGCTCGGCAGATGCGCAGGCCTGCCTCCACCGCCGCCGTCCCCGAATCGTAGAACTGGATGCCGTTCAGGTCGCCGGGAGAGACCTCCGCCAGCTTCTCCAGCAGCCGCGCCTTGATCGGAGTGGTGAAGTCATGGCAGTTCATCAGGGTCTTGGCCGCCCCGGCCACCGCCTCGGAGATCTTGGGATGGCAGTGCCCCAGCCCGGTGACGTAGATGCCGCTGGAGAAATCCAGATACACATTGCCGTCCACGTCGGTAAGGGTCACTCCGTGGCCGCTTTCGAAGGCCACGGGAAATAGCCTCACCTGGCTGGAGTAGCCCTTCATGTAGGCGCCGGCGCGGGCATGCCACTGCTGCGAGTTGGGGCCCGGAGGGGTGCAGGTGAGCTTCGGGTACTGCGCGGGGTCAATGTCGGCCCAGTATGCCATGAGAGGCCTCCTGTGGGGGCGGGAAAGACTGACGATGACGGCGTACGGCGACGGCCCACGGCAACAAGAAGCCTGTACGGGCCGGCTTCTTGACGTTTGGAGCAAGTTCTGGGGCTGCAACCAAAGCCGTTCGCCACCCCGTAGGTCGGGCTTTCCAGCCCGTTTGTGTTTAGCGCCCCGTGTCGTTGGCCGTTGGCCGTTCCTGGGACCGCGGGCGTCTCGCCCGGTGCGCTGGGCTAAGCTGTGGGAAAGGACG
>CAYRFY010000198.1:0-12014 GCA_964423635.1 uncultured Armatimonadia bacterium
CACGGTGGCGGCGAGGGCCTCCTCGGTGCCGGTCTGTCTCACTTGCCAGGCACCGGTCAGGTCTAGCTTCAGCATGGTGGGGTCTCCCTTCGGTTCAAAAGCCGGACGGAGGTTCGTCGTCGGCCGAAGAAGGCCTGCAGGGAACGGAAACGACCGTGGCGGGTGGCGCGTGGTGCGTGCCGGGCAACGTCAGCGACGGCACGGCCCGCGCTGGGCGCAGCAACGGTAGCCACCCACTTACCGCTCGCTCGTGCCCGTGGGTCCCGCCGGGCGGGACCCGCACGGTGAACCGCAAGCGCCTCATCGGAACCCGGAACCGTGCCCGAAAGCCTCCGTGCCCGCGGTCTTCCAAGACCGCAAGGTAGGGGGAACCGCGACCGCGGAAGCCACTCACGGATCGGTCTCCTGTTGGAGATCCGCGGGCACGGTGTGCCTCACCTGAGTGCCCTCCGATGGGGCCATGGTGGCACACCTTGCGGGCTCCCACCTCACTCCACCGGGCCTGGCTCCGCGCCTGCGGCGTCTTTCTCCCACGGCAGTTTCCTCACCGTGAGCAGCATCCCCGCCAGAGCCGCCAGCAGAGCCGGGAGTTGCATGGGCAGGATGATCGCGCCCACCAGCAGCGCCACTCCCGCCAACCGGCGCCGGCCATGGTCGGACCGGACCGCCGGGGCCGTCGCGACGGCGCCAGACCAGTACCTTCTGGTCGCCAGAGCCATCACGAGACTGCCCAGCAGGGGCACAGCGCTGCTCACAAGCACGGCAGTCCATAGCGCCCTGTATGGGATTGCGCTCCGCCCTATATGCACGGCCGCGGCGGCCCACGCGAGCACGCATGAGATGACACTACGGTCCAGCAACACCCGCATCCCTGCCGGCATGCGCCCACGGCTCACCGCGTGTGCCACGCCCCCTGCCAGCACGCAGGCGCCGGTAGCCGCCACCGTCACCCCCAGGGTGATCCTGCCCAGCAGTACCAGAGCGATGACCACCACGGTCGCGCCCATCCCCACGAATACGCACAGCGGCACCCAAGTCCGGTGGTTCACAGTCGCTGCCCCCTCGCGATTTGGTCGGTCTGGCACGCGCCCGACGTCCCAATGCAAGCATGTGGTTGACACCTCGGCCAGGGGGAAGGCCCAGGCTACGGATGAGCATACACTTGCGTTAGGAGGTCGATTCTCAGTGTGAGGAACTGCCGGATAAGGTCTGCCTCAGCGTCGGTGACCATCGCCGCCTCCGTCGCAGGAACCTGCTGCTTCCTCACGGCGGCGAGCGCCAGGCACAGGGAGCCATCGTCTCTGCCCTCTTGCGCCAGGGCCGCACGGCCCGCCAGGACCTGCGATGCCGCCTCAACCAGCCAAGGAAGGTCATCACGGGCGCCTGCCGCGCGGGCGTCCCTCGCCGCCGCCGCGATCGCGGCCTGCGAGTCATCGATCCGCTCGCGGCACAAGGCGCCGACGGTGGCGACCCTGTCGGCCAGCTCCGGCTCGGGCCGCCGCATCTCGTCGCTCAGCCAGGCCGCCCACGACACCCCCCAGGTCAGGGCACCGAATGCATCGTCCAGGCAGCGCAGTAGCCCGGGCTTCTCAGTGAGCGGCAGCCCAAGCCGAGAGGCATGGGCGGTGGTCACTTCGAGTGGGTGCCAGTTCTCCAGTACATACTCAGGGCTGCAGGCGTCCTGGCCGCCGCCGATGTACAGCGTCCGCCCGTCCTCCGGCGCCACCCCGCCCTCGCAGCAGATCACCAAGGCCAGCCGTGTGGGCTCAGGTCCTCGAGCGCCCTGCGATGCTTCGGCGAGCACCTCTGCGGCGCCCGCGTCGAACTCCCAGAAGTCGGAGCAGGTCAAACCAAGCAGCACTTCGCGGGTCCTGAACCCGCTGTCAGTCGGTACCGGGTCGATTCGTAGGTGCACGTGCCTGGGCGCCACGACGCCACCTGCGCCACGCCCCAGGCCCTCGTGCAGCAGCCGGTGCACCTTCTCGAACTCCAGGGCGTCCACCACCTCCACGAGCAGGCCGGCGCCCTCGATCGCGAGCAACTCGTCGCAAAGCCGGAACGCCTCCCTGAGGCCCGACTGGGGCGACACCACCCCGTCCAGTATGGACGCGGTCAGAGCCTCGAGCGTCTGTACGTGGTCGCCACCGGGCAGTCTCTCGTGCAGCTTCTGGGCCATCACCGCGGCGTTTGCCAGGAGCGTTCGCGTGCGTCCCGGTTCGCCATCCAGCCCCTGCGGCGCATCGGCCAGCACAACCCGCAGCGCCGACACCAGTGGGCGCAAGGCGTTCGCCTGCCTCTTCGCATTCGGGATCGCATCGCTGTCGCACACCCGCACAAGCCCGAACAGCGTCGACAGCACCGCGCTCTCCTCCTCAGCCAGCGCCTCGTCCTCCGGGGCGAGGAGGCCACCGGCGCGAAGCTCCTCCAGCATCTTCCGCTGCTCAGACACCGCCATGCCCGCGTTCACTGAGGCCAGGAGACGCTTGTGAGAGTCCGGCACGTTGAAGCCCCTAACCACGAACTTGTTGCTGTGGGTCAGTCGGCTGAAGTAAGTGGTTGGCATGTCGCGTTCTCGCGGAGACCCGTCATGGCCGCTGTCGGCAGACATGAAGAGGCCACGGGGGGCCAGCGGCAGGCGCTGCCAGCGACCATCCAACTCGCGGAATGCATCGTCGAGGCCGTCGGTGATCGCCAGACCGCCGCCGGTGGCCGACCTGGGCTTCACGGGCGCCGCAGAAGCGAGCAGGCCCACC
This sequence comes from uncultured Armatimonadia bacterium, assembly GCA_964423635.1. Lineage (GTDB taxonomy): Bacteria > Armatimonadota > Zipacnadia > Zipacnadales > JABUFB01 > CAYRFY01. Next base: position 2,754 of record CAYRFY010000198.1, read on the forward strand.
AGCATGCCGGCACCCCGGACTGATAGGGCGCGGATGTCGTTGAGTTGCCTGGAGAAGCCGGAGGCAGTGTCTGTTCGGTAGGGTACCAGGAATGCATCGCACGAGACAGCGTTCCGAGCAACATCCTCAGGCGGATATGCCCGCTCGCGCCTCACCTCCTTGTGGCCCTCCCGGTAGTCTCGGAACCCGTACGCCGTCTGCGTCTCGTCGAGCGCGTCGACGCGGACAAGCTCCGCAGACGGGATGCACCTGAGCAGCAACTGCCCGAGCTCCCAGCTTGTGCCATCCGGCCCTGAAGCCGGCAGGCTGAGTCGAGGCAGGCTCTCTGGCCAGTCCGGCGATTGCAGCCACGAGACCTCCCATTCGTGACCGGCCACCTGGCGGATCGACAGAATGCGGTGGTCTGCGGACAGCAGCCTGTGCGCTACACCACGGGCCCCACCCGTGGCCTCGAGCAGCCCATCGGCCGCTGCCGCGTCTGCGCGACGGGCCGCCGCCATGAGTGCCGCGAACTCCGCGAGGTCGGCCCGGGTGAGCGCGCCGAGCATGCGCTGCGTGCCGATCTCTGTCAGCAGGCGGTGTCCTGCCTCAGGGCGTCCATATGAGACCCAGTCGATGGTGTGGGCGATGGCGCCAGGAGGCGCACCTGAGAGAATGTCCGCAAGCACCCGGTGGTTTGCCGAGTGAAGAAGCCTGAACAATAGTGTACCCTCTCGCTTGCGCTCTGGCATCGCGGCGACCGCCGCGCGGGCATCATCCGGCATCGCTGCGACGTCGAAGACGCCAGTGCTGGTACCGTCGGGCATGCGCTCCGATGGGAGTAGGCTGAGCACGGAGGTGCGTACGTCCATTGTGGCGAGCCTCTCGCGACACAGCTCAGCGAACCTCCTCTGGTCCGCCTCGAACACGGCGCCAAACACCTGCGGGAGGTGCTCGGCCTGGAAGTGTCCGGCCGCCATGCGCTGCCACAACCGCTCCAGCAGGGGCTGCGGGTCCAGGCGGGCGTCGGCGAGAGCCGGGCGCAGCAGGGCAATGAGGTCGTCGGGAGGCAGCCCGTCCACCAGGTGTCTGACGGTGACGGCCAGAGGCACCGTCTCGGAGACGATCGCGGCGATGGTCTCGGAGCGGAGCCTGTGGAGCCCCGCCAGTCGGCCGTTCTCCTGCTCGACGATCAGGTGCTCGTCCTTGAGGATGTCTACGCAACGCCGCAGCCCTGTATCGTGACCCGCCGGCAGTGCCGTCAGGCCCTCCCAGGACACGGAGCACCCGTAGGCGTCGACGACCACCACGTGGCGCAGTACCTCCTGGATGCTGTCGGCCAGGTCGGGGTGCCTGCCATCAACGGCAGACACCTGCTCCCGCAGCGTCTCCTCAAGGCCGGTGCCCTGGAGCAGGTAGTGGGCGTACTCCATGAGCAGCCCTCCCCGCTCGCCTCGTGCCTGGCAAAGCTCGAAGGCCTGCTGCCACGGCATCCTCGCCCCGCCGCCGCGCTCGTCCACCGCCTCGGCAACACGCCTCGCCGTCTCCGCATCCAGCGAGACGCGGACCGCCCCCACTCTGACGCCCTCCGGCCTCACCTCGCGCCAGTCATCCTCGCGGCTCGTGGCAAGCACGTACAGGCCGTCCATGCGAGCCAGCATTTCGAGGAGACGCTCCACCTCCGCCTTGCGACTGTCGAAGATGTCGTCGATCAGTATGAGCACAGGCTTCTGGGGCGAGGGTGCCTCGGCCTTGACCAGAGCGGCAACCGCCTCGACTTCGGCCTGCGTGCGGAGCTCAGACGCAATCCAGGTGCGGAACCGATCGCGGTGCTCCACCGCCCAACGGTACATGCACGTGGACTTGCCCTGACCGGAGGCGCCGCGGATGACGCACACCATGCTCTCGGAGAAGCAACTGTCGACCTGCGCCAGCACGTCGGGCCGGAGCACGTCCTGGTTGGCCAGGATATGCCTGGGGGCGGCACGCACGCCGTGCCAGTATTGCGGATCGGCTTCCGGCCGTTCGTCGCAGCGAAGCGGCCTGAGGAGCAGCTCTGTGGTTCCGGCTGTGCCGATGGCCGCCCCTGCCGTCTCGACTACCTCGTCGACCAGCTTCGCCGCCCATTCCCTCGTGATGGTCTGCCGTTGGGCGGAACGTTTGGTGACCTCCACATAGAGCAGGCACCCGGCGAGGTGGGCCACGTCCGATCCCAGCCTGCGCGATCTGGCCAAGCGCAGTGTAGCGTCGGCCTCGGCGCTGGGGAGTGTCTCAAAGTGGCAGTGCCGCAGGAAGGTGAAGAGCCGGCGGTCGTCCCACGCCACGTCGCCGAGGGCCACGCGGACCGCGTCCTCGGCCTTGCTCTCCTCGGCCGTGAGGCCCAGCGGTGAGCCGCTCTCCGCGCCGCCAATGCACCGGTTGCCACCGGCCCGAAGCTTGCGGCAGCAGGTCTCAAGTGCGCACCCGGTCGTTGTCAGCTCGCGGTTGGAGACAAACAGGAAGTCTGCGTCGTCAGCCACTGAGTGCAACTCGGCAAAGCGTTGGATCACCCCCTCCTCCAGCAGCCTGGCCACCGTCCAGCCGCCCTGGCTCGCGTCCCGTGTCTTGCCCTGGATGAAGACCCGGCTGCCAAACTCGTCCAAGTCAGGATTGTGCCGGTCGTCGGCCAGTGTAATGTCTATGTCTTCCAGGCGTTCCAGGCCGACACTCTCGATGCCACTCGCCGCGTCCAGCGAACGCACCAGCCACAGCAGCGCAACATGGTGCTGGTATTCGAAGCCCGCGCCCGCCCTCGCCCCGGCGCGTCGCGACCAGAACAGCTCCTCGTATGACAAGCGGCGCGGCTCGCCGACTGTAGATGGGACCTGGTCGGGAGTGGGCTCGCGACCATCGCTGGAGGAGCGGGGAGCGCAAGCTTCGAGGAGCGAAACAACCCACTCGCTGTCGGACAGCCGCGACATTGCCCCGGCCGCCGCTGCGCACCATTCGTCTGTGCGGACAACGTGCTGGAGGCCACCCGCCACAACGGCTTCCCCCAGTGCCAGTGCGCAGTCGTGCCTTTCGACCTCCAGTAGCCCTGCGATGGCCGCGCAGCACGCAGAGGCCGCCCGCCTGGCGGGCAGCTTGGCGGTTGCGCCCCGCAAGCTGTCGACCAGCACGGCGTCGGGCAGTCGGCTGGCGCCAATCCAGCGCCCTAACGCCTGCCAACTGGCGCCCTCGTCCAGCACGGCAGCCTGCGCGGCGGCCGTTGCCACAGCCTTCGCGGAGAGCATGTCAGCCGGCGACCGGAGCGACTCGGTGAGCGCCTTGCGGGCGGACGCAACACCGCTGAGTCCCTTATCGCGCTGGGCCTGGCGGTGCTCTTTCTGCTTCCTCGTCTTCCGTGACTTGCTCACGGCCGACGCCCCTCCTAACGATCTGCGCTGGGCTCGGGCGCCCGTGGCCGAATGGGTACCTGCAGGATGGACTGACGCCATGGGGAGTCCGCGGAGCGGACACCTACCTACCCCTCCACCCTCATCCCCGGCTCCAATACCATCCCGGTGTGCGCCGGGACGGTCACCGTCAGCCTTCCACCTGCCGGGCCCTCACGCTCCGTCCACTCCCCTGCCCTGCAGACTCGGGGCCTCTTCCCGTTGCTCTGCCAGGTCGGATCCAGCGGCACCGCCACCTCTCGGTCCTCTCCCGTCCAGTTGCATAGCGCAACGCCTACCTGCCCATCCGGAGCCTTCCAGGCGTTGCACAGCACCGCCGGGAGCTGTCCCATGCGCGGTGTGGAGAACCAGTCCCAGGCCACCGGCACCTGCGGGACCTCCAGCACCGGCGGGCGGAGCATCTGGCCGTGGCACAGGTACTGAAGTGCCGCCACGCGGGTCTGGGCCAGATCGCTCAGATAGGCCCGCAGCGGCGCCATCTGCGGCTCCTCGAAGTTGCTCAGAATCCCGAACATGATCCAGCCGAGCTGATCGCCCCAGGTGAAGGACAGCCCGAGCTTGGAGGTGTACCCCTGCCCGTCGCCCCAGGTGTCCGGGCGGCCGATGAAACAGCCCAGTCGGATCATGTGATCCGAGTACACCGCCGGGAACATGGGTAGTCGAGTGTCGACGTCCATCTCCGCCCAGGTCAGCAGTGCCGAGGTCTTGTCGATGTACGCCTCGCAGCAGTTCTCGCCGAAGGTGATGCTATCGGGGCGTCTGGCCTTGACCGCGGCCATTGCGTCCGCCGCCACCTGACGCATCCCATCCGCGAAGTGCGAGCCGCCGCCCATGGGGTGGCCGTGCTCGGGGTCGAAGCACAGGTACGCCGCACCGGTGAGCTGATCCAGGTACAGGCCGTCCACGGGCAGGAGGCCCATGAGCCTGTCGCACTCCCCGCGGATGATCTCCTGCCAGCGGCTCGTGGCCACGCACATGGAGACCAGGCCGGTCATGTCGCTATACGAGCGGCCCAGGGCGGGCCGAAGCTGCAGGTCGGTCAGGTTCAGGGCGTCCCAGGCCGGCCCGGCCGCATCGGCGGAGTACACGTTGATGTACGGGATCACGCGCACGCCCATGGCCTGCATGTCGGAAACGGCCCGGGCAAAGCCCGGCTTGGGGTCCAGGATCGGGTAGTTGGCGTCATGGCGGCCCACCGTCTGCCAGATGTAGGCGTGGAAGGCCACCGGAGCCTGCATCTCGCGGGCGAAGCGGCCGACCCGCTGCACCTGGGGCTCCATGTCCTCCCGAGTGGTGCCCGGCATGTCCCCCTGGCACCAGGCGCCGAGCTGCCGCATCCAGTCGGGCATGTCGGCCCGCGTCGCCACCGGCCCCGCCGCCGACCAGGGCTGCTTGAGTGCCCACTCGCGGTACAGCCTGCACGCGTCGTACCAGTCGCCTCCGAAGGTGCTCAGTACCACATCGAAGGGCTGCTCGTACTCCTTGCACAGGCCCATGTCGTCGGGATAGTGGCGGACGAAGTGCGAGATCCAGTCCCCGGCGCCGAAGTAGCTCGTGGACTTGCGGCGCATGGCTCCGTCCTCGGTGGCGACATACAACCCGCAGCCTTCAGAGGCGGCGCAGTAGGCCTCGAACTGCATGGTCTTGCCGCCGCCCGGATAGTCGGCCCAGCCCTCTGTGTAGCGCGCCTTGCGCCGCGGGTCCCGCTGCAGGTATCCCTGGCCCGAGGGGAGCGCCAGGTACTCGCTGTCGCGGTCGCCCATGGCGCCCAGACGGTCGATGCAGGGGAAGTCCACCAGCCACACGGCCCTGGCCACTCCCTGCACCTCGATGCGCCAGCGGAGCAGCCCGTCGGCCCCCGCGGCGATCGTCACCTGTGCCTTCACGTCCTGATGGGGCTCGTAGTCCAGGATCAGACGCGCCGTGCCATCGGCCGTCTCGAGACGGTGCCTGCCCGAGCCGGGGCCCGCGAACCCTCCGGAGTAGGTGTACGGCTGACCGGCGCGCAGCTCGATGGAAAACAGCTTCCCGTCGCCACCGGGGACGATGAACTCGGTCTGCGTAGGCAGATCCACCAGGCTGCGCAGCGGGAAGCCCTCGGCTCCAGGGCCGAGAGTGATGGCGGTGCGGCCGGATGCGAGAAACAGCTCGCCGCTTTCGGGGTCCTCGGAGAAACGCACCCCGGAAAGCACCTCGGATGCGCTCTGGCTGCGGGTGAAGGCCCGCGCCGCCATGGCCGTCTGGGCCTCGCCGCGGGCGGCCTCGGCCGCCTGCTCCTCGGGGCTCAGCAGGGGGATGAAGGACAGGTCATCGAACCACAGCGTGCCGGTGGCGGCATTGAGCTGCAGGATGAGGCTGCACTTGTCGGCCAATTCGGGCATGGTGACCTCGCAGCTTTGCTCCCGCCAGTCTGAGGTTCCCGCGATGCGAGGAAGAGGAGTGAAGCTGCCCAGGATCTTGTCGCCGGAGAAGACATCGGTGTACACCTTGGCATCGGCGCCGGCGGGGACGCCCTCGCAACGCACCCACACCGTCAGGCGGTAGCTGCGCCCGGCTTCCACCGCCACATCCTGTTGGGCGAAGTTGTTCTGCCCCGCTTTGCCCTCGACCCGCACGCACCAGTTGCCGCTGTGTGGGTTCTGCCGGTCCGGCTCGGCATTCACATGGGCCACAAAGCCCCCCAGGCCGGCCTCGAAGGAACCGTTGATGACGAGCTCGCGGGCGAAGCAGGGGGAGAGGCTGAGGGCTGCAGCGAGGGCGAAGGTGAGGCTACTACCAAGCGGAGGCATGGTGGGGTCTCCTGGATGTTGAGAGGTGGGTCGTTAGCCACTGGCGTTCGGCTTTTCTGGGCGCGGGCTGGGAGGGGTGAACGGCACCGACCCGCCCCCTCCGCTCCGGCCCTTCGGGCCGGCCTGTCGACCTCTCCCCCAAGAGACCTGAAGGGTCTCCCACAGGTCGACGACACCCCCCAGTGCATCGCCTCAGAACTCGTTCCGTACCTTCACCGGCTGCCCGCTCGCGATCGACTCAATCACCGCCCAGCAGGTGGCGATGGTCTTGGCCCCGTCGACACCGTCGATGAGCGGGGTCCTGTCATTCACGATGCAGTCCACGAAGTGCGAGATCTCATTGGCGATGGCCTTGGCCATGCTGGCCTTCGGGTAATCGAGCCACTGCTTGTAGCCCGTTTGGCGCAGGGCGAGCTGGGCCTCGTCCCGTGTATTGTCCCCGCAGATGGTGCCCCTGGTGCCCCAGACCTCGCACTCGATGTTGTACGGCCGCGGGCAGCCCGAGGAGTTCATGATCCGGCCGATGGCGCCACCCTGGAACTTCACGTTGGCGATGATGTGGTCCTCCCACTTCTGCTGGGGGATATTGAAGTGGTTGCCGTAGGCGTGGACTTCCTCAATGTCCCCGCCCAGCCAGCGGGCCAGGTCCACCGCATGGCAGGCACCGCCCACGAAGGGATGGCGCAGCTCGGGGTCGTATCGCCAGTCGCCCACTCCCGGGATATCCTCGTAGTTGTGGATGTAGCTGGTCTCCACGTAGTACGGGTCTCCCAGTGTGCCGTCGCCGCACCAGCGCTTGACCTGCTCGAAGAACGAGTAGAACCGGCAGACGTGGGCCACCATGAGCTTGAGGCCCTTGTCCCTGGCCACATTGACCATGTCCTCGCATTCGGCCACATTGAGCGCCATGGGCTTTTCCACCAGCACGTGCTTGCCGGCCTCCAAAGCCGCGATGGTCTGCGGATGGTGCAGATAATCGGGAGTGGTGACCGAGACGATGTGCACGTCCTCGCGGCCGAGGATATCGTCGAAGTTGGTGGTGGCAAAGGGGACGTCGAACTCGCGCCGGGTCTTCTCCAGGAGCGACTCGTCCAGGTCGCAAACGGCGACGAGGTCGGCGTTGGCGAGGCTCCGGGCGTTTTGGAAGTGCGAATAGCCCATTTTCAGGCCGATGACCGCGATTCCGAGCTTGTCCATGGTGTCTCTCCTCGATCGGAGCGTGGTTGTCTCCGGGATAACGCTTTCCGCCGGAGGCTGAGCCTCCGGCGGAAGCCAATCGAAAACGCCACCGGCCTACGGCGTTACCGTCACAGCCACGCTTCCCACGTAGATCATCGAATTGCCCGAGTTGGGGCCGATGGCGATGCACTGCACCCGCTTCACACCGCCCAGTGCGAAGGGGAGCGCCTCCACGGTCTTGTCGCCGATGGTGAGGTCAAAGGTGGCCGTGTCCAGGTCGGCTCGAATGGTCACGTCCTGCCACATGTCGGTCTGGAAGCCGATGTCGGGAATGGGGTTCTCGATATCCTTGTAGTACGTCACTGTACCATCGGCCCCAAAGCGCACGTGGAAGGCGCGGCGGTCGAAGGTCCCCACGGGGTTGTCGTAACCGTCGATCTCGACCCGCGCCGCATTGGTGGAGGGGACCCAGATGCGGGCCTTGATCTCCATTGTGCCTCGTGTGGTGTCGGCGGCGTCCTGCGGGGCCAGTGCCACCCAGGCGCAGCCGCCCTGCTCGTGGCTCTCGTCACGACGCTCCACTTTCAGATACTGTACTGTTCCCGCTGTGCCGCTGCCGATGGGGTCATCATTGAGCACCTGTACCCTGTCCGGTGTGCCCTCGCGGATAAGCCAGCCGCTCTGGCCCTCGACCACGGTGGGGTTGAAGTCCTCCTCGGTCGGGGTGGTTCCCGCGGGCACGCCGCTGAAGTCGTCTTCGAGCACCACGAAGGCCTCGCGGTCTTTGTTCTTGCGGGGCATTGCGCCGATGCCCACCACATCCGGGTACTCGGGCTCCGGCTCATAGGGCACGAACTGGAAAGCGTACAGGTCGGCGTCGCTGAGGACGAAGCGCAGTCTCACCGGCTTGCCGGCCAGCGGACGCAGGTCGCCGCCCTGGTACTCCCAGCGCACGATATGCCGCAGCCGGTCGCAGAAGATGGGGGGGCACTCGTCCAGCGTATAGCCGTCGATGGGATTGCCCTCGGCATCCTGAACTTCCACCTGGAAGCTGCCCGCTCCGCCGGTCTCGAGGTTCACCGCCAGGTTCCCACCCTCGAAGATCAGGGGCTTAGTGATCACTTCGCCGCCGGAGAAGGGCGCATTGGCCGAGACGAAGCCGTCCACCCGCATAGTGTAGCGCCTCACGCTGGTGGCGACGCCCTCCCAGTAGCCCTCGGTGGCGTACAGCGAGATCTCGTTCGGGGCGTCCTCTACATCGGCCCTGGTCTCCACCATGCCCCAGAAGACGAAGTTGTCGCCATATACCCAGCTCCGCCGCTCCCTGGGTCCGGGACGGATGAAGGCCTCGGCCCAGCGGTTGAAGTTGACTCCATCGCGGCTGGTCATGAACACCGCGTCGGTGACGGTGGTGGCGTAGCGAGGATGGCTCTTGCCGCGGACCAGGCGCTCATCCAGTCCTGGGAGGTCCAGCACCGGCTGTGACCAGCCCCTGTCGGTGTACCGCATGGGGAAGCCCATGAAGATGTGCGGGGCCCGATAGTAGGGCTGGATCTGGTTGGTGTAGAGCTGCTGCGCGGGGGCGCCGGGGTACTGGATCCAGTCGGGGTCGCCGAAGGTGCGGAAGTCCGTGGACGTGGTGGTCATGATGTCCCGCATGCCCTTGTTGAACCCGCGATGGTACTCGCGGTACTCCTGCCGCACCGGGTCCCAGAACGCGAGGTTTTGCGAATCGAAGGCCCCCTCGGTGATGACAGGCTCCGTGCTCATGGGCTCGAAGTGCACGCCATCGCCGGACTTGAGCACATACAGCCCGGTGGGGTTGCTGCCCAGAATGATGACCTTGTACTTCTCATCCGGCGGGCAGTTGGGGTTCTCAT
>CAYRFY010000199.1:0-2137 GCA_964423635.1 uncultured Armatimonadia bacterium
CACCACCGAGACGGGGTTCCGGATCGACTCGGAAGGCCAGAGGCCCCAGTGGCTCAAGGTCCTGGAGTTCGTGAACAAGCCCGTCGACCCTGTCGAACTCGCCAAGAAAGCTCAAGCCATTCTCGAACAGTAGAAGTGAGGCCCGCAAGCGATGAAAGCTGCAGATAGTTACCAGAAGCTGGTGGAAGCGGCCGCTCCGGCCGTGAAAGCAAAGCCAGACAGGGTGCAGGTCCTGGTGGGGATCGCTACCTGCGCCATCGCCGCCGGTGCCCAGGATGCCATGGATACGGTCCGTGAGGCGCTCAAAGCGGCCGGCAAGGCCGATGAGGTCGATGTCATCCGCGTCGGCTGCGTGGGCCGGTGCAGCCTGGAACCGTTGGTGGAGATCCGCAGCCCCGGTCAGCCCCCGCGCATGTACGTCCAGGTCACCACCGAAATGGCTCGCGAGATCGTCAAGCGTGACGTCCTCGGCGGAGAGCCGATCTCCGAATGGCTCATCGATGGTGGCGAAAGGCCCCAGCCCACCGCCTCCGATGAGCCCGAGATCATCAACCGCTTCGCCAGGGACTGGAACCACCTGGACTTCTTCAGCCGCCAATTGCGCATCGCCCTGCGCAATGTGGGCCGGGTCGACCCTGAGATGATCGATGACTACATCGCCCTCGGGGGCTACAGCGCCCTGGCCAAGGTACTCGACGAGATGTCCGCCCAGGACGTCATCGAGACCGTCAAGGCCTCCGGTCTCCGCGGTCGCGGTGGCGCCGGATTCCCAACAGGCATGAAGTGGGACTTCACCAGCAAGTACGAGGGCGACAAGAAGTTCATCATCTGCAATGCCGATGAGGGCGACCCGGGGGCCTTCATGGACCGCAGCATCCTGGAGGGCGACCCCCACTCCGTGCTCGAGGCCATGATGATCGCCGGCTTCGCCGTGGGCTCCTCACAGGGCTATATCTACGTCCGCGCCGAGTACCCCCTGGCGGTGGCACGCCTCGAGAAGGCGCTGGAGCAGGCCCGGGAGAAGGGTGTCCTGGGAGACAACATCCTCGGCACCGACTTCTCCTTCGACATCGAGTTGCGTCTGGGAGCGGGAGCCTTCGTCTGTGGCGAAGAGACCGCCCTGATCGCCTCCATCGAGGGCAAGCGCGGCATGCCCCGCCCGCGCCCGCCCTTCCCGGCGGAAGCGGGACTGTGGGGCCAGCCCACCTGCATCAACAACGTGGAGACCCTGGCCAATGTGCCGGCCATCATCCTCCTGGGCGCCCAGTGGTATGCGGCCATCGGCACCGAGAAGTCCAAGGGGACCAAGGTGTTCGCTCTTGCCGGCAATGTGGAGAACACCGGCTTGATCGAGGTCCCCATGGGCATCACGCTGCGCGAAGTCATCTTCGACATCGGCGCGGGGATCCCGGGGGGCCATCAGTTCAAGGCGGCCCAGACCGGCGGACCTTCCGGCGGCTGTCTGCCCTCGCAGTACCTGGACACGCCCATTGACTACGACTCCTTGCGCGAGGCCGGCTCGATCATGGGCTCCGGCGGTCTCATCGTCATGGATGACCGCAAGTGCATGGTGGACATCTCCAAGTTCTTCTTGACCTTCACCTGCGACGAGAGCTGCGGCAAGTGCACCCCGTGTCGTGAAGGCACCAAGCGCATGCTGGAAGTGCTCACCCGCATCACCGGCGGCCAGGGTGACGAGAAGGACTTCGAGCGCCTCGAGCGCCTCGGCGCCGTGTCGCAGCGCGGCGCCCTCTGCGGCCTGGGCCAGACCGCGGCCAATCCCGTCATCAGCACCCTGCGCCACTTCCGCGAGGAGTACGAGGCCCACATATACGAGCAGCGCTGCCCGGCCCACGTCTGCCGCGACCTGATGCGCTTCGTCATCGACGAGGACAAGTGCGTGGGCTGCGGCCTGTGCAAGCGGGCCTGCCCGGTACACTGCATCAGCGGCGAGCCCCGGCAGCCCCATACCATCGATCAGGAGCGCTGCGTGCGCTGCGGGGCCTGCTTCGAGGCCTGTCGCTTCGGCGCCATCAGCAAGGAGTAGCGGCCCATTCCGAACACCGGTGGGGGGGAGTTCCTCGGGACTCCCCCCTCACCGCGCCCGGTGAAGACAGGAGTGTCGCGATGCCCGGTG
>CAYRFY010000199.1:2147-12011 GCA_964423635.1 uncultured Armatimonadia bacterium
GCCGCCCTGCCCAACCCTAGGCGCGTGGTGTTCGTCGAGGCCAAGCCCTGGGAGACCGATCTCTTCCAGGGCCTGCCGTGTGTGGAAGAGTGGGATTGCAGCTTCTCACCGGCAACGGCCGCCGAACTGCCACCGGAGCAGCGCGAGACGGTGCAGGTCTTGTCCTGCTTCTTGCGCTCACGCATCGACGCCGAGTTCATCGAAACCTGTCCAACCCTGCGCCTGGTGGCCACCCGCTCCACCGGTACCGATCACATCGACCTCGAGGCCTGCGCGGCCGCGGGGGTCACGGTGTGCAATGTCCCGCAGTACGGGGAAAACACCGTCGCCGAGCACACTTTCGGCCTAATTCTCGCCCTGTCGCGGAACATCTGGCAGGCCACGGACCGCATGAAGCGCGGGGATGCCGGCATCGATGGTCTGCTGGGTTTCGACCTCAACGGCAAGACGCTGGGCGTCATTGGCGCCGGCAGGATCGGCCTCCACGTGCTGCGCATCGGTCTGGCGATGAACATGAAGGCCCTGGCCTTCGACGCCCGGCCGCAGCCGCTGATCGCCGAAGTCATGGGCTTTGAGTACGCACAGCTCGACGACCTCTTGGCGCAAAGCGACGTGGTCAGCATTCACGTGCCGCTACTGCCGGCCACCCATCACCTGATAAACGCCGAGCGGCTGGCGCTCATGAAGCCCTCGGCCGTACTGGTCAACACCGCCCGCGGCGCCGTGGTGGACAGTAAGGCCCTGCTGGAGGCTCTCAACTCCGGCCGCCTGGCGGGAGCGGCGCTGGACGTACTGGAGGCCGAGGAGGTCATCAGCGAGGACGACGTCCTGCTTCATGACCGCCATGCCTCGGTGGACACTCTGCGTCTGGCCGTGGAGGCCTACCAGCTCATGCACCATCCCAAGGTGCTTGTCACGGCGCACATCGGGTTTTACAGCAAAGAGGCCCTGGGCAGGATACTGGAAACAACCGTGGACAACATCCGGGCCTTCTTCAGCGCGGACCCGCGGAACATAGTGGTGAGCGGCAGGAACTCGAGCGCCTAGATGCCCGGCCGGATAGCCGTTTCCAGCCACGTAGGTCGGGCTTTCCACTCACATTATGCATGAACGCATTGGAGCCACATGTGGCCTGAGCCGCGCCCGAAACGCTCGCGCCAAGGCCGTTCTCCCCCCTCCTCCCGTCTCCGCCAGCCGTTTGGCGGAGTACAAGCGGCTCGAAGAGACGCCGAGAGGCGGGGCCGGGGGGGTGAGGCGACGTGAGTGAGGGCCCGCCCAGAACCTGCATAGTCTGAGTTTCCGGCCCGACTCGGCGATCCCCTTGCCGGATCGCCGCCTGGCACGACTTCGCAATAGACACAGCCTGCCGGGAGGCGGCTTGATGGGTGGCATGGCGGGAAGCACCGGACAGCCAACGGACTCAGAGCGTCGTGCGCACCAGTTGGGGTACCACAAGGTGCTCGTGGTCGACGATGAGGTCGGCATCCGTAAGGGCTGCCAGCGGGTCATGCGTGCCGAGGGGCATGAGGTGCTGCTGGCCGAGACCTCGGAGCAGGGCCTGGAGCTCTTGGCCGAGAACCCCGATACCGATCTGGCCCTGGTCGACCTCAAGATGCCCGGCATCGGCGGCCTGGAGTTCCTCTCCCGTGCCGCCGAGCTGGCCCCGGAGACCGTGCGCGTCGTCATGACCGCGTACGCCACGATCGAGACCGCCATCGAGGCCACCAAGCTCGGAGCTTACGATTTCCTCGCCAAACCCTTCACCCCGGACGAGCTGATCCGCGTCGTGAACAAGGCCCTGGAGAGGGCGCACCTGATTCGGGAGCGCAACCGACTGCAGGCCGAGCGCGAGCGGCGCATGCTGGAGCTGGCCACCGAGCAGAGCCGTCTGCGCACCGTGATCAACTGCATGTCAGACGCCGTCTTGGTCTGCAACGACGAGGGCGAGCTGGTGCTCAACAACCCCCGCGCCCTGAGGGTCCTGCCCCGCCTGCAGCCGGGACGCGGTGTGAGGAAGCTGGGGGAGGTCATCGAGCCCGCAGAGCTTTTCGAGATGATCGGGGAGGCCTCCGAGGGCCACCTGCGGCTGTCCCGCGAGATTCAGCTCTCCCACCTGAACTCCTCGGACTGGGTGCTGGCGGCCGTGGAGCCCGTGATGGATGAGGCCTCGGACCAGGTGCTGGGGACCGTCACGGTGCTGCGCGATATCACCGAGCTCAAGCGAGTGGAGCAGGTGAAGGCGGAGTTCGTCAACATGGTGGCCCACGAGCTGCGTGCTCCGCTGGCGGCCGTGAGCGGGTACCTGTCCGTGATCCTCCAGGGAATGGTGCCGGACGCCGCCAAGCAGACCGAGATGCTGCAGCGCTCCGACCAGCGTCTGCGGGCCCTTCTCGACCTGGTCTCCGACCTGCTGGATGTGTCGCGCATGGAGGCCGGCAGCGTCCGGCGCGAGATCGCCGCCCAGGATGTGCCCGGAGTTCTGCACGAGGTCGTGGACCTCTTGCGTCCCCTGGCGGACGAGAGGCATGTCACGCTCGAGGTGGACGCGGACCGGCCGCTGCCGAAGGTGGAGGCCGACCGCGAAGAGCTGATCCGTCTGTTCAACAACCTGCTGAGCAATGCGATCAAGTACAACCGCGAGGGCGGCTCGGTGACCGCTACGGCCACCGAAGATGGGCCTTATCTGAAGATATCCGTCGCCGACACGGGCGTGGGCATCAGTGCCGAGGGCGTCAAGCGTCTGTTCACCGAGTTCTTCCGCGAAAAGCGGCCGGAGACGGCGTACGTCACCGGTACGGGGCTGGGCCTCTCCATTGTCCGCCGCATCGTGGACTTCTACCACGGGCGTGTGGATGTGCAGTCGGAGGAGGGCGTGGGGTCCACGTTCACCGTGTGGCTCCCGTACCGCTTCGACCCGAAGGCCGAACCCAACCCCGCGCAGGAGCCGACCCCGGCCGCAGAGTCCCAATGACGCAACGGGGGTGCATCGGATGCGCCGCCTCCCAGAGCCCCGCTACCCCTTTTCCCACAGGCGAGTTTCCATGACCCGCGACCAGTTGATCGCGTACATCCAGGCCACAGGAGAGCAGGCCCGAGAACTGCGGGCGGAGGCCGATCTTCGCCGGGCCGCCGTCATGGGCGATGCCGTGCACCTCCGCGGCATCATCGAGTTCTCCAACTACTGCCGCCGGCACTGCGCCTACTGCGGCCTGCGGGCCGAGAATGGAGCCGTCCGCCGCTACCGCATGACGCCGGATGAGATCGTGGCGGCCTCCCGGCACGCCGAGGCCATGGGCATGCGTACCGTGGTGCTGCAGTCGGGAGAGGACGACTGGTGGACCGCCTCGCGATTGGCGGATGTCATCGCCCGGATCCGGCGGCAGACGCCTCTGGCGGTGACGCTCTCTGTCGGCGAGCGTCCGCAGGAGGACTATCGCCTGTGGCGGGAAGCCGGAGCCGACAGGTTCCTTCTGAAGCACGAGACCAGTGACCCCGAGCTGTACGCCGCCCTCCACCCCGACAGCACTTTGGCCCAGCGAGTACGGTGCCTGGAGCTGCTGGCCGAGCTGGGCTATCAGATCGGCACAGGCTGCATCGTGGGTCTCCCCGGCCAGACGGTGGAGTCCTTGGCCGATGACCTCTTGCTCGCCCGCTCCCTCAACGTCCATATGGCGGGCATCGGCATCCTCATCCCGCATGCCGACACGCCTCTTTCAGACCTCCCGCCCGGCTCGGCCCAGACCAATCTCAACATGATGGCTCTGGCCCGGCTCTTGATCCCCGATCTGCTGCTGGCCTCCACCACCGCCCTGGAGACCGGTATGCACGGTGGGCGCCTGGCGGGCCTGCAGTCGGGGGGGAATGTGATCATGCCCAATGCCACTCCGCGGCAGTACGCCGCCGACTACGACATCTACCCGGGCAAGGCGGCGCCGAAAGACATGATTGAGCGTGACGTGGCCCGGGCCAGGGACGCCATTGCCCTTGCGGGGCGCTACGTCGCCACCGACCCCGGCCATAGCCCGCGTTGCGTGGCGGCGGGCAGGCCGGCTTAAGCGGCCATTGACCGCAGGTTCACCCCGGCTTGACCGTACCCGGTGACAATGCGGTCTGCCGGGGCGCTCGCCTCGAGCGGCTCGGTCCAGGTTCCTTTAGCGGTGCCGCCAACACCGCGTGCCGTCGCCCTGCCCCACACAATACTGCGGGCCCCGGCCCGCTGAGGAGTGATCGCATGAACAGGTCCCGACGCAATGCCCTCCCTCTTTCGGCGCTCTTCCTGTCACTTCTGGTGGGTGTGGCCGTCTGCCACGCCCAGGAGCCCACGGCCGGGCCCAAGAACGTCATCATCATGATCAGCGACGGCTGTGGGTACAACCACATCGCCGCCACCGGCATGTTCCTTCACGGCGAACCCGGAACCCTGTCATTCGAGCAGTTCCCGGTCAAGGTAGCGTGCAGCACCTTCCCACTGGGTGGCTCGTATGATCCCGAGAAGGCCTCGACCGACATGGACTATGTCAAGGAGGGTCCCACCGACTCCGCGGCGGCGGCCACGGCCCTGGCGACAGGCGCCAAGACCGCCAACGGCAGACTGGGGGTCACCGCGGACGGCGCCGCACTGTGGAACCTGATGGAAGTCGCAACAGCCCGAGGCAAGACGACCGGTGTGGTGACCAGCGTCCCGCTCAGTCATGCCACCCCCGCGGGGTATGCGGCCCATCAGGCATCCCGCAGCAGTTACTCGGATATCGCGGCCGAGATGCTCCTCGACAGCCGCCTCAGTGTCATCATGGGCTGCGGCCATCCGGACTACGACGATGGGGGCAAGCGGGTACAGCCACGGGCGGAGGACGACGAGAAGCGGTTTGGCTATGTGGGAGGCCCTGCGCTCTGGCGCCAGATCCAGAAGGGCGTCGCCGGTGGCGACGCCGATGGCGACGGCTACCGCGATCCGTGGACATTCATCGAGACCCGGGAGCAGTTCGAGGCGCTCACGTCCGGAGAGGCACCCCCGCGGGTGATCGGCGTGGCTCAGGCCGCTTCCACTCTCCAGGAGGGGCGCCCGGCCACCGTGGACTGCAATGGCGACGGCAAGCTGGACGCGGAGGACGTGAAGGTCGCCGCACCCATGCAGATCCCGCTCAACACCAACGTCCCGGACCTGGCAACCATGACGCTGGGTGCCATCAATGTGCTGGATGCCGACCCCGACGGCTTCGCGCTGATGATCGAGGGGGGCGCCGTCGATTGGGCGGGGCACTCCAACCTCCTGGGACGGGTCATCGAGGAGCAGATGGACTTCACCGCCGCGGTGGATGCGGTCATCGACTGGGTGGAGGCCAATAGCAACTGGGAGGAGACGGTGCTCATCGTCACCGCCGACCACGAGACAGGCTACCTTACCGGACCCGGCTCGGACGAGAAGCCGCAGCCTTTGCAGAACAACGGCAAGGGCAAGCTACCGGGAGCTCAGTTCCACTCGGGCGGACACACCAACAGCCTGGTGGGCGTCTACGCCAGGGGCTGGGGGGCGGAGAAGCTGGCGGCCCGCGCTACGGGTGAGGATCCCGTACACGGGGCGTACATGGACAACACGGACATCCCCCGGTTCGTGATTGAGACACTGAGCGCGAAGTAGGGCAGAGGCGGAGAGCGGCAGGGAGACGCCTCGCCACGGAGACACGGAGCGCACGGAGTTCCACGGAGAACGGCGGGGGAGGCGGTGACCACTCGACTCAGGTTCACCCGTGCCCGCGGGCCTCCAGACCCGCAAGGTAGGCCTCCATCGCTTGGCCTCGGCAGGCAGCGCGGCTAACGGCCGGGCCGGGTGTGCAGCTGATGCGACGCGAAGCGTCGCCCGCACACCCGACCCCTCCATCATGGCCAACGGCAGCGGCGAGCGGCCTTCCGTCCTACTCCTCGGCCGCCGGACGCTCCTTGGCCTTGTCCGCCTCCGCCGCCTGCTTCGTTGCCTGCTCGCGATCGGCGGCCATCTCCTGGACGGTCTTGGTGTGCAGCCTCGCGGCCCCCGAGTAGCCCGCCTTGGTCGCGATCAGATTTGCGCCGCTCAGACGCGCCTTGGCCGCCGCGATGGCCTCCTTGTACTGCGGCAGCCACTGCTCCCCGGCCACCAGCATCTCATCCACAAGCTGCCAGATCTCCGGCGGGTTGCACACCGCGCCCGTGAGCGGGTCCATCAGGAAGGCCTGGCGCAGCAACTGGTCGTCTCCGTGTACCGCGGCCTCCACCGCCAGGCGCTGCACGCTGATGGAGGCATTGCACACCGCCGCCGGACCCAGCGGCAACTCTCCCACGATGGGGATGTTCAGCCCATTGCCGTCCACGTAGCCGGGAACCTCCACCGCGCAATCGGGCGGCAGGTTGGTGATGCAGCCCCTGTTCTGGACATTGAAGTGCCCTCTGTAGACTCGCCCCGTCTCGAGGCCTTCTACAATGTGCGACCCGTGCTCCCCTCCGCGGTCCTCGGGCCGGAAGGTATACGGTGGCGCCGCCATCCAGTTGGGATAGTCGTGCTCGAACCAGTTGCGCCCCTCGGTGCAGACTCGCAGGTACCCCCCGGTCTCGCCGTTGATCCACACCCCCAGATCGATCCAGTCCCGGATCTCCTCGGGCCGCTTGCGGTACCACGGCACATACTCGCTCAGATGCCCGTTGGATTCCGTGCTGTAGTAGCCGAAGCGCCGCAGCATGTCGATGCGCACCTTCTCGGTGCGGCTGTACTCCGGATGCTGCTCGAAAGCCTCCAGGAGCTTCCCCGTCAGCTCTTCGCCCTTATGCTTGACGCTGATGTACCACGTCTGATGATTGATGCCGGCGCAGATGATGTCCACCTCGGACACCGGCAGCCCCAGCACGTTGGCGATCTGGTGATGTCCGCCGCTCACGCCGTGGCACAGGCCGATGAACTGCACGCCGTGTCCGTACTTGTTGCAGGCCCAGGTGTTCATCGCCATCGGGTTCGAGTGGTTGATAAGCACGCAGTCCGGGGCCGAGACCTCGCGGATATCTCGGCAGAACTCAAGCAGCACGGGGATGGTGCGCTGAGCGTACATGATCCCGCCGGGGGCCAGCGTATCGCCCACGCACTGGTCGATGCCGTACTTGAGCGGGATCTCGATGTCGGTGGCGAAGGCCTCCAGGCCGCCCACGCGCACGAAACTGAAGACATAGTTGGCGTCCCGCAGCGCCTCGCGGCGGTCCGAGGTCGCCGTCACCTTCGCCGGCAGGTCCGAGGATGAGATGTCCCGGTCCACGAGCCGGTAGACCATGTCCAGGTTGCGCTCATTGATGTCGGTGAGGGCAAACTGCGTGTCCCGAAGCTCGGGGATGCAGAGAATGTCCCTTACCTGTCCCCGCGTGAAGCCGATGCTGCCGGCGCCGATGACGGCGACCTTGATGGGCATGAGTGTGCCTCCATATGTCCGTGGCCCCGGAAGGCCCTCTTGTCTTCAGTCCGTCAGGCATCGCTGCGGCACGACCCCGCACCGGGGTTCGCCGCCGGCCTGCCCCGCACCTTGCTCCCGGCCCCGGTTCCCCTGCCCAACTCTCAGGCCCGGCGCCACTCCAGCTTCGCCCACACCGCGTGAACCTCCGGGTGCCTCCGACAAGCGAGGAAGCCCATCCGCGACGCAGGTATGCGCCGTGCTTCGTGGAATATGTTCCGGGTGTTTGTCGCACCGCCGGAGGTCGCGCCGCTTTCGCCCCTCCGGTCGTGCTGTAGCTTCTGTCGCAGTCCTCGGGAGGCTTGCCAATGCGGTATCTCATCGTTGCCCTGGCCGTCGTCGCTATCTGTACTGTCGCCGTCGCGGCTCCGGAAGGGGGCACCGGCGCGACGCAGCCCGAGACTACCGGGCCGCTCAGACTGGACGCCGATGCCTTCTTGTACATCGACGGCAAGGTCCAGGATCTCATCCCGCGCCCTCGTGTGGTGGACGGCCAGCTCTTCGTTCCCCTCCGCCCTGTCGCTGAGGCCCTGGGCATCACCAGCCATTGGCTGCCCGACAGGGGCGTTGTGCAGCTCACCCACGGGCAGCGCACGCTGACCTTGCGCCGCAGCCAGCTCGTGGTCACCAGCGAGGCCACGCTGGTGGCGCTGCGCAAGCTCACCGACCTGTGCGGCGCCGACCTGGAATGGGACCCCGCGCGCAGAGTGGCGCTGGTCACCACTCCCCCGGCGCGGCTGCGGACAGAGCCCGTCACCGCGCCACAGTTCGGTGAGCCCGAAGCAGGCACCGGTGAGCCGGCACAGACCACGCCGTCACAGACCGCTCCGGCCGAGACCACTCCGGCCGCCGACACGCAGCCGCCCGCTCCCGCCGTCGACACCGTCGAGCCGCCCACCGCACCGGCTCCCATCCGCCTCTCCCCCGACGCGGCGGAGATCATCGCCAAAGACCCCGGCGGCTACCACGACGTGGCCGCCGCTCCAGATGGCGGTAACCTCGCCATGTCCGTGCGCAGCGGCGATGGGGAGGCGGTCTGGTTCAACGGGAAGATCGGTCCGCGCTACCACCGCATCCGCGGCCTTGCCGTGGCCCGCGGCGGCAAGAACATGGCCTACATCGCTCAGCAGGGCGAGACCTTTTTCGTCGTGCGCGACGGCCGGCCGGGACCGGCCTACCAGGAGGTGCTGCCCTGGTCGCTGCGGTACAGCCCCGGCGGCTCCAGGCTCTCCTACTTCGCCGAGCGCGACCTGATGTTCTTCTCGGTGGTCAACGGCGTGGAGGGCCGACCCTACGAGATGATCGTCAGCAAGACCGTGCAGTTCTCGCCCAACGGCAAGCACTACGCCTACGCCGCCCGCCGGGCGGGCAAGTGGTTTGTCGTCGTCGATGGCCGGGAGGGACCGGCATACGACGGCGTGAGCCTTCCGGTGTTCAGCGCCAATAGCGCACACTTAGGCTACCGGGCGCGGCGCGGCGATGTGGTGTTCGCCGTCGTGGACGGCAGGGAGGACAAGCCCTACCTGGACATGCACTCGCTCACCTTCAGCCCCGATTCCGAGCACGTGGCCTATGCCGCAAGGGTCGGCGACACCTGGTCGGTGGTCCGAGACGGCACTGCCTCGGACAGGTACCAGTTCGTGGGTGAGGAGAGCCTGAGCTACAGCCCCGACAGCGCGCACCTGGCCTTCGCGGCCAAGTCCGACGATCGCTGGCACCCGGTGGTGGACGGCCGCGTCGGCCCGGGCTATGAGGCCATCGAAGCTCCCGTGCTCTGCATGAACAGCGGGCGCACCGCATATGTGGCCCGAGAAGCGACGGGAGCGACGGTGGTCGTCGGCGCGAGCCGGGGAAGCAGCTACGTGGACATCTCGGGTCTGCAGCTTTCGCCCGACGGCTCCCGCATTGCCTACTGCGCCTCGGTGGCGGTGCCTCCGGCCCAGCCCCGGCAGCGGGTGGTCATCGACGGGCGCCCGGGCCCGGCATACGACTGGGTGCGGCCGCCGGTATTCAGCGCCGACGGCGCCCACGTGGCCTATCTGGCCATGAGAGACATCCAGGTCGTCCTCGTGCTGGATGGCGAGGAGAGGTTAACGCTCGACTGGGCGCCTCAGGAGGCTCCGGCCTTCGACGAGGCGGGGACCCTGCGCTACACGGCCTCGGCCGACGGCAAGATCCAGCGCTTCGCCCTGGAGACGGGGTAGCGGTACAACCCGGGACACCACCGGGCGGAACGCCGTCGGTGAGGCGGTTCGAGGGGCCGGGGGTGAGGACGCTCCCGCCTTGCGGGACCGTTCCCCCTCCTCCCGTCTCGCCCGCCGTTTGGGCGAGTAAGGGAGAGGAAGCGGGGGGTGAGGCGCCGTAGGCCGTACTCCCCCTCCTCCCGTCTCGCCCGCCGTTT
>CAYRFY010000200.1:0-2713 GCA_964423635.1 uncultured Armatimonadia bacterium
CTTCCGATCTGTGCTCTCTGTGTCTCCGTGGTCTGCCGTTGCCGTCCTCCGCCGTTCTCTGTGTCTCCGTGGTCTGACGTTTCTGACGTTGCCGTTCTCCACGGCTCCCCTCCCAAGGTCCTCCGCTCCCCCTTGCCGAAGAGTCTCCCACCGACAGGATCACTCGATAGGAGAGATGGACACGATGCCCAGTCCCGTGAAGGTCGCGATGATCGGCAGTGGCGGCATGGCGCAGGCTCACCTGCCCGGCCTCAAGGCCATGGATGATGTGAAGATCGTGGGGTTTTGCGATGTGAACCTGGACCGCGCCCGGGCGATGGCCGATGACAATGACGCGAAGGCCTTCTCCACCGCGGCCGAGCTGCTGGATGCCACCGAGGCCGACTGCGCCTACGTGCTCTTGCCCCCCTTCGCCCACGGAGAGGCCGAGCACGCCTGCATCCAGCGCGGGGTGCCGTTCTTCGTCGAGAAGCCCATCAATAAGGACTTCGAGCAGGCCTGCGGCATCGCCGGGGCCGTGGCCGAGAAGGGTCTGATGACCTCGGCCGGCTACATGAACCGCTATCGCAAGGCCATCCGGCAGGCGAAGGCCGCTTTGGCCGAGGACCCGGCGGTGTACGTCACCGGTGGCTGGATCGGCGGCTCGCCCAATCCGGACCCCTCCCGGCCTATCAGCGTCTGGTGGGTGCAGAAGGACAAGAGCGGCGGGCAGTTCGTGGAGCAGGTCACCCATACGGTGGATATCGTCCGCTTCCTCTGCGGCGAGGCCACCGAGGTCAGCGCCTTCTCGGCTCGGGGCTTCAACGTCGGCGTGCGGGGCTATGACATCGATGACGCCATGGCCGTGTCGATCAAGTTCGCCTCCGGCGCCGTGTGCAACCTGCACTCCTGCTGCGCCAGCAATGCCAGGGGCGGCGTCTCGCTGGACGTGTTCGCCAAGAAGACCGCTTTCGAGTTCCGCGGCTGGGACCACGCCTGCAAGATGTACGAGCCGGGCAAGGACCCCGTGGAGATCCCCGGCGAGCCCGACATCTTCGTGGTGGAGGACAGGGCATTCATCCAGGCCGTGGCTTCCGGCGATCCGGGCGGTATCCTGTGCACCTACGGCGATGCCCTCAAGACTCTGGAGATCTCGCTGGCGGCCAATACGTCCGCCGAAGAGGGGCGCGTGGTGAAGCTGGGGGCGTAGGGGCGCCGCAAGGACAGATAGCCGGGTGCGGAGGCGACGCCTGCGTCGCACCGCCTCCGCACCCGGCTTGTGCGTGCGACAAAGGCGCCCGTACTCCCGGCAGTGGCGACGGTGCGCGATCGTCAGGCCTCTTGCCTTCCACCCCTCGGAGGTTCCTATGCTGAACTTGCAGAGCCTCGCCGTGCTGAGCGCCCTCTTGCCGGCCACGCTGTGCCTCGCTCAGGGGGCCTTCGTCGACGACTTCGACGCCCCTGTGCTCAGCCCCCGCTGGGAGTGGCACACGCCCCGTCCCGGCCCCACCGCCGACTGCGCCGCCAACCCCGGCCACGTGCGGCTCACCATGCCTCAGGTCAACCGCGGGTTCAACCACTGGACCGGCGAGAACGCCGGAAACGCCCCGCTGCTGCTGACCAGGGCCCCGGAGGGGGACTTCTCCGTCGAGGCCCACGTGAAACTGGCTTCCTTCGGCAAAGACAGTAACTTCCACGCGGCGCTTGTGGTGGCGTTCTCCCGCCGCTACGTGGTGGGCTGGGGACCGTTCTATGCGCCCTCGCTGGGCAATCCCAAAGAGGCGCCCGAGGTCTGGTGCGAGGCCACGGGCGAGCCGCACCTTCTGGTGCGGCCCATGGACTGCAGCGACCTTTGGCTGCGCATCGAGCGCCAGGGGCATGAGTACAGGTTCAGCGTCCGCGACGACACCGAGGCGCCGTGGGTGGAGGCGGGAGTCTGGACCTCCGCCTGGCCGCCCACCGAGCTGGGCTTCATGGGCAAGACCTTCGGAGATGGGCCGGCGGTGCTGGTGGACATCGACTCCGTCGAGGTGGTCCGGGTTCCCGCCTCCGAGCCCGAGGCCCTGCACGCGAGCATCGACGTTGACACCGACGCGGAGGCCTGGCCGCTGAGCCCCATGCGCTTCGGCCATTTCATCGAGCATCTGGGGGAGTGCATCTACCCGGGCATCTGGGCCGAGATGCTCCGGAACCGCAAGTTCACCGGGGCTGTCGGCCCCGAGGGGGTACTGGAGGCCTGGGCGCCCTACGGCCAGCGGGAGGGGGTTTCGCGATCGGGTGATAACGAGGTCTACTACAGCCCCTCCCAGGCCCAGCGAGTGGCGATTGCCGTAGGCGGCGAGCCGGCCGGTATCCGCCAGGACAATCTGAGATTGCGGCCGGGTGTGGCGTATGACCTGCGGGTGGTGGCCAGGCAGGAGGGGCTGGCCACGCCATTGCAGGCCGCCCTCGTGCAGGGCGACAGGACGCTGAGGCAGGGCACAATGGAGGTAGGCGGCGACTGGACGGTGTGCCGGGTCCGCCTGGATGCCGTGGGCGAGGAGACCGAGGCCTCTTTGGTGCTGAGCACCGCCGGGCCGGGGACCCTGTGGCTGGGGGCCGTGTCGCTGATGCCTGCGGACAACGTGGAGGGCATGCGGGCCGAGGTGCTCCGGGCCATTTCCGAGCTCAGGCCCCCGGTGTTGCGCTGGCCGGGAGGGAACTTCGTCTCCGGCTACGACTGGCGAGACGGCAT
>CAYRFY010000200.1:2723-11985 GCA_964423635.1 uncultured Armatimonadia bacterium
GGGCGCCTGGGAGTGGAACGATTTCGGCACCGACGAGTTCATCCGCCTGTGCCGGCTGGTGGACACCGTCCCGTACATCTGCGTCAACTGCGGGGAGGGCTCGGCGACGGAGGCCGCGGCGTGGGTGGAATACTGCAACGCCGCGCCCGACAGCCGGTTCGGCTCCCTGCGGGCCGAAAACGGGCAGCCGGAGCCCTACGCGGTGCCCATCTTCAGCATCGGCAATGAGATGTGGGGGAATTGGCAGCTCGGGCACTTGAATGCCACCAACTACGGCATCAAGGCCGTCGAGTTCGCCCGGGCGATGCTGGAGGCCGACCCCTCCATCAAGCTCATCGGCAACGGGGTGGACGGCGATGCTTTCGGCGGCTGGAACAAGGAGGTCTGCCGCATCGCCGGCAAGCACTTCGACTGGCTCTCGGTGCACTACTATCTGGGCCTGCCCCGGGACTACGACGATGTCCTGAGCTACAGCATGGCCGTGAGCGGCCCGGCACGCATGGAGCGCACTTTGGCCTACACCTACGACATGGCCAGGCAGGCCTCCGGCAAGCACCTGCCCCTGGCCTTCGACGAGTGGAACGCGGTGCCCGGCAGGGGTGCCTACGCCCTGCGCGACGCGGTGTTCTGCGGGCTGTTTTTCAACGCCTACAACCGTCTCGGCGACAGGGTCACCATGGCCAATATGGCGCTGCTGGTCAACGTCCTGGGGGTCATTCGCGCGGACAAGACCCGGGTGGTGCGCACCGCACTGCACCAGGCCTTCGAGCTGTATGCGCCCACGGCAGAGGGCGTCGGGTTACCGGTGGAGGTCGATGCACCCGGCTTCCACTTCCCCGAGGCCGGAGTGCTGCCGGCATTGGATGTCACGGCCTCTCTGTCGGAGGACCGGCGCACCCTGTACCTCGCGGTGGTGAACCGCATGCCGACCGAGGCCGTGCAGGGGGATTGCTCGCTGGGGAGCTTCTCCGCGCGAGAACAGGTGCAGGTGCGGTCGCTTTCGGCCGACGGCTTCATGGCTCAGAACACTTTCGAGACGCCCGAGCAGGTGAGGATCGAGGCGGAGACCGTGACGCTAGAGAAGGCACTCACCCGGAGCTTCCCGCCGCACTCGGTGACGGTGCTGCAGTTCTCGGCCCAGTAGGCGCGGGGGAGCGCGGACGACGGCGGATGACGGCGACGACTGAGGACAGCATACTGGCGGATAGCGGCGAGGGCTGACGACAGGATGGACAGGACAATGGTAGGTCAGAACAAGGGCCCGGAAAGGGAATGATCGTCTTGACAAGTCCTCTCCGCGTCGGCGTCGTTGGTCTTGGCATTCGCGGCTTCTGGGTCTCTCACTTGGCCCGCGAGTGCTCCGACATGGAGCTGGTCGCACTGGCCGACATGAGGCCTCAGATGCGCGCCATCGCCGCGGACAAGTTCCCCGCAGCTCGGCTCTACGACTCCGGTGAGGCGATGGCGGCGGCGGACGACCTCGAGGCCGTTCTCGTCACCACCGGCGACCGCTTCCACGCGGGCAATGCCCTCGAGGCTCTGAGCAACGGCAAGCACGTGCTCATCGAAAAGCCCATGGCCCAGAGCTTCGCGGATCTCACGGCCATCGCCCGGGGCGCCCGGGAGCACGGAGCAGTCGTGGGTGCCTTCCTGGAACTGAGGCAGGCGCCGCTGTGGCGGCATGTGAAGCAGTCCCTGGACGGCGGCGAGATCGGGGAGGTGCTGGCGGCGCAGGTCATCGACCACGTGGGGCGGGACAAGTCGCAGTTCTTCGCCCGCAGCCGCACCCGCACCCGGGACACGGTGGTCAGCCTCGTGCTGCAGAAGGGTGTGCACACCCTGGATCTGCTCAACTGGTTCATGGGCGCCGCGCCCACACGGGTGTCCGCCATCGGCAAGCTGCTGTTCTTTGGCGGCGACAAACCCGCCGACAAGCACTGCCGCGACTGCGAGATCAAGGACACCTGCCCCCATGCCGCCTCGGCCACGGGTGGCCTGCCAACGCTGGGGATCGAGTTCGAGCACGGCGAGGACTACTGCGTGTTCGCACAGGCCTGCGATGTGGAGGACGCAAGCTTCGTCAACATACAATACGCCTCGGGGCGGCTTGCCACCTACTCCGAGATCCACTTCGCTCCCTACTACGGAGTGCACTTCACCCTCTATGGGACGAAGGCACAGCTCGATGTGGAGGCCAACCACGACACAGGGCAGGCGTTCGTGCAGATCACCGAACGCTACAGCCGCAATCAGCACCTTCGCCGCCCCACGCGAGACACAGGGCACGGCAATGCCGACGGCGATCTGCTCTCGGACTTCGCGACCTCGGTTCGCGAGGGCAAAGAGCCGGTATCGGGGCTGAGGGCGGGCTTCGAGAGCGCGGCCATCGCCATCGCCGCCCGTCAGTCCACGGACAGCGCCGCCTTCGTGAACCTGCCCCTGCTGGATGAGACATAGGCGGCGGAGGGTGGCACGGCGCCGGCCACTGTAGGGCGCGGGCCTGTACCGCGCCAAGGGGACCAGCCAACAAGAACGGCCAACGGCGGCGGCGCACAGGTCGCCGCCCTACAACGGCAGACGGCGCCTCACCCCCCGGCCCTGCGGGCCTCCCCCCTCTCCCTTACTCGCCGATACGACCGGCGAGACGGGAGGAGGGGGCAACGGCAAACGACTGGCGCCGCCGCTTTGTAGGGCGCGGGCCTGTACCGCGCCAAGGGGGCCGGCCAACACAGACGACGAACGGCGGCGGCGCACAGGTCGCGGCCCTACAACGGCGCCCCTCGCTGCAGGCCCTTCGGCCCTGTTTTCCCTCCCGGCGTCTCTGCGAGAGGCTTGCGTGCTACTGCCGCTCAGGAGAGGGCCGCGGCAACGGCAAACGGCCCACGACAGCGGCGGGCCGTTGCGTGCCACGCGCCACGTCCGTTCCTCTGCCCTCTTACCCCCCAAAGGAGCCACTCCATGCGCTACGACCCGGTGTACCCGCCGTTTCCGCGGCTGCAGGCACAGCTCGAGCACTGGGCCGCCGGGCGGCCCGGGCTGATGACGCTGGACACGCTGGGCCACTCCGCCGAAGGCCGTCCGATCTACGCGGCGACCCTTACCGCTCCCGAGGCCGACCCGGCTTACAAGCAGCACGTCCTGCTGACGGCTCAGCACTCCGGCATCGAGCGCACCGCCACCACGAGCCTGTTCTGGCTCATGGACTGGCTGCTCTCCGCGGACCCTGCCGCCGCGGAGATTCTGCGGCAAAGCGTGGTCGTCATGATGCCCGTGGTGAACCCGGACGGGTACGTGCACGGCACCCATCCCAACAGCGCGGGACACGACCCCTATACCCGCTGGACGCTGGAGGGCCCTGTCTTCCCGGACGAGATGCCCGAGGCGGTGGCGGTGCAGCAGATGATGGACCTCTGGCGGCCCGACGTGCATGCCGACGCCCACGGCCTGGACCTCAGCTTTCCCGGCTACATCAGCCTGGAGAACTCGGGGGCCTCGTACTCCAATACGGCGCTGCGCGCGTACCACCGGGAGCTGGTGGCCGAGATGGACGCCGCGGCCCTCGAGGCCGGGTACCCGTCGGAGCTGCTCGAGCAGGATGCCGAGCGGCTGTTCTGGGGCCCGGAGCTGGAGCCCATGGCCCACAAGTGCTGGGTGGGCAGGCCCCGCATCTACGCGGCGATCTACTGCTACTACCACTATCACAGTCTGCTTTCGGCCGCCGAGGTGATGTGGTCGGAAAGCGGCTATCTGCGCCACCGACGCCTCCTGGAGCTGGCCTCCAGGGTGTGGCCGGGGGAGCTGTACTGCGGGTATCCGACGAGGGTGATCGACACCAACACGCTGTACTCCATCGTGGCGTACGGCACCACGCCGGCCGCGCGGCGCCAAAGTCGCGTGGAGCTGTGGAACCGCCTGGAGCAGATGACCCACGGGATGGTCAACCCCCAGACGGAGGGCCTCGTGTTCTACGTCTGCGCCACCTCGCGGGCCGCCGCCGAGGCCCTCGAGGCCGACCCGAGCCTCGAAGGCCTCCGCCGGCTGCTGCAGGAGCGACCCGACATCGATCACGAGCCCCTACTGCCCCTTCTGGAGACCTATCCCGACGGTGCCGGGCAGTGGGGAGAGCGGCCCGCCGTGTACCTGAGCTCAAGGCCGCGGGGAGAGACGGCTTCCTCGCTACCACGGCACGGAGTCGGCTTCCGACTGCGCATCCCCTACGGACGGGCGGAACTACTGGACACGCGGCTCAACGGCCGACCGCTTGCCGTTTCCGAGACAGAGGGCTACTTCACCTACCGCGACCGGGGCTTTCTGTATCTGCAGGTGAACGTTCCGCCACAGCGCGCGGCCTCCGAGGACCTGCTCGTGGTCACCTGCCGATATGATCCGCGGGAGACCAGGAGGCAGGTGTGGGAGCCGAGGGTGTGAGGATGCCGGGAGGGAGCGCAAAAAGCGAGCCACCGGCCGGTGCCGGGGCCGGTGGCTCTTGGTGGGCGGGAGGGCCCATGGGGTAGTCTGTGTCGCGCAGGCCGGCGGTGTCTATCCGGTGTACCAGGCGGTCGGGTAGGCGTCGGACTTCGGCAGGTTCTTCACGTGGCCGTCGAGCCACAGTACATTGCACTGGTCGTTGTGCCGCCAGTATTCCCGCACCCGGGCGGGATAGGCCCGCCACTGGGTGAGGTTCAGCGTCTGACCCGAGGCGGGGCAGAGCATGTCGCCGTTGTTGTCCATCCGCTGCTCCCACGCGTCGTGGCAGATGATGACCTCCGCGGGCCTATCGAAGTAGATGTCTTTCTGATTTTCGATGTAGCAGTTCAGTCCGTAGCAGGTGTTCTCCACCTGCGTCGCGGTGAGGCTGAACAGGTCGACTTCCTTCATGCTGGGGCAGTTGAAGATCTGCTCGTTCTTGATGTAGGGCGCATACCACACACCCCAGTACGCGTTGGAAGGCAGGCTATAGTCCCAGGCGGCGCCATTGCGGTGGGGGGCGAACTTCCCGTAGTCCTGCTGGTACATGGCAAAGGCCAGGCCGATCTGTTTCAGGTTGCTCTGGCATGAGGCCTGGTTGGCCTTCTCCCTCGCCCGCGCGAACACGGGGAACAAGATAGCGGCCAAGATGGCGATGGTGGCGATGACCACCAGGAGCTCGATCAACGTGAAGCCGGTTCTGCGCACTGGATACCACTCCTCATATGTCACGTTCAGTCGGTGTTCGCGCTGAGCGCGTAGCTGAATAGTGCACCGGCGGCGTGAAGGCGTCTGCAAGGTCCGGTTAGGGGGCGGTCAAGGCGAAGGTGGGCGGCGCCGAACTGCCGAAGTGTCTGCGTTGTCGCGGCGCCCATCGGCGGCCCACCGCGCGGGGGCCGCAGATTGTGAGGAGACCGAACCATGGCTCAGCCCACAGAAGTCGTCGTGTTCGCGGCCGGTGAGGGCGATTACCACACCTACCGGATCCCCTCCCTGTTCGTAACCCCCGGAGGAGGCGTACTGGCTATCTGCGAGGGGAGGAAGACCGGCCGCAGCGACACCGGCGAGATCGATCTTGTCGTGAGGCGTAGCGAAGACGGCGGCCGCACCTTCGGCCCGCTGCAGGTTATCGCCGGCGACCCACCACACACCATGGGCAACCCCTGCCCGGTGGCGGACCGCGACACCTCGGTGATCTGGATGCCGATCACCCGCAATCTCGGGCACGATGCGGAAAGTCGCATCATCGACGGCACCAGTGAGGGCACGCGGGAGGTGTGGATCTGCCACAGCCTG
This sequence comes from uncultured Armatimonadia bacterium, assembly GCA_964423635.1. Classification (GTDB taxonomy): domain Bacteria; phylum Armatimonadota; class Zipacnadia; order Zipacnadales; family JABUFB01; genus CAYRFY01. Next base: position 8,487 of record CAYRFY010000200.1, read on the forward strand.
GATGATGGGCACACCTGGTCTTGGCCCGTGCAGATCACGCAATGGACGAAGAAGCCGACCTGGACGTGGTACGCCACCGGCCCCGGCGTGGGGATACAATTGCGTACCGGCCGCATGGTGATTCCCTGCGACTTCGTGGAAGCCGGAAGCAAGCTCCACGGTTCCCATGTGATCTACAGCGACGACCACGGGGAGAGCTGGCGGCTCGGGGGCGTTGTGGGCGCGGAGGTCAACGAGTGTCAGATAGTGGAGCGCAGAGACGGGTCGCTGCTGATCAACATGCGCAACCACACCGGCACAGAGGGGCCACACTGTCGGGCAACGGCAGTCAGCCACGATGGGGGGATGACGTGGTCTGGAATCGAGAGGGACCCGGCGCTCCCGGAGCCCGTCTGCCAGGCGAGCTTGATCCGCTATGCCAGGGAGAGCGACGGCGCGGCGGGCCCGCTCTTATTCAGCAATCCGGCGAGTTCACAGCGAGAGAAGATGACGGTCCGGGTGAGCTTCGACGAGGGAGCTACCTGGGAGCGCAGCGCGCTCTTGTGGGAGGGCCCGGCGGCGTATAGCTGCCTGGCGACACTCCCGGACGGTCGCGTCGGCTGCCTGTATGAGCGGGGGGTAGAGAGCCCCTACGAGACCATCGCGCTGGCCATCTTCGATCTGGAGTGGCTGACGCAGGGCGGGGACGCGAGCTAACCTTGCCAAAGCAAGCCGAGCAGAACGCTGAGCGGGCGCAGTCGATGGTAACTGCGCCCGCCTCTCATTGCGTTGCAGAGTTGATGGCCGACCCTTTGGGCCCGCGGCGTCTCCAGGCCTCGTTCCCCGTCACGCCCCCGGCTTGTAGAAGGCGATGTAGCCGGGCCTCACGTCTACGGTGCCCAGATCGCCGTTGAGGTTGGAAAGCAGCATCAGTCTGCCGTTTTGCTGCACGGCCACACCGATGTGCTGGCTATTGCGAGGTGGGTAGGTGAAGGGCCACACGAGAATGTCGCCGGGGCGGGCGAGGCCGTCGCGCCGGGCGACATAGCCCCGTGTGGGCAGCATGCGTGCCCAGACGTGGGCGTCGCTCAGCCCCCAGCCGAGAGCCTCGCGCATGGTGCGGGCGCAGCGGTTGGGCACGTTGCTCACGCGGCCGGTGGCCATGCGCTCGATGGCCCGGCGGATCTCGCCACTCTTGGGATACGTCAATACCACGCGCTCGGAAAACAGGGTGCGCGTCATGCCATCCACAAAGCCCTCGCGCCACTCCAGAAGCTTCGCCAGACGCTGCCGCTGGGGCCCCTCGGCGGCGGACACATCGTCGGGCCCACACAGGTCGGCGAGCTGCAGGTGGCCCTCGTAGAGCTGCTCCGAGCGCGGGAGGCTCTCGGGGTCGACGCTGAGCTCCCAGACGTCCTGTGGCACCATGGACATCTGGGCCCGGGGGTCGCGATGGTACTCCTGCTCGGGTGCAGATTCAGCCACCGGCCGGACGGGCGCGGTGTCCTCGGCGCTCTGGTCCAGTGGCGTCGCCAGCGCCAGCCATTGGAGAGTACCGAAGGCATCGGTGCCGAAGTAGCCCTGGCGGCAGAACATGACGATCTCGGCCCTGGCCGTATCGCCCCCCTCCTCGGCCGCAAGCGAGCTGATCCAGCCCTCGAACGCCACGGAGGGGTAGTCGTCGAAGGTGACGGTGACCACGGTTCCGGGGGCGAACCGCTCCACATCCTCGCGGCCCACGGTGAAGAACGCTCTGGCCCACTGGGTATTGATGACCCTGAACAGCTCCTGCCCCGGCTGGACCTGGTCACCGCTCTGGGTGGCACGCTCGACGACGAAGCCGTCACTGGGGGCGGCGAACTCTGTCCAGCGCTGCTCGGCGAGACGGTCCAGCTCCTTGGGGGTGCCGGGGAAGCCGGCGCTCACCATGGGAGGCACCGTGTCCGGGGCGGTGCGGGAAGTCAACTGAGGACGCCGCGTCCGACTGTTCTGCGCAACGCCGGGAATCGGGGGTGGCTCGTTGGCGTCGCGGGCCGGCGGCTGTGGTGGCGTGGACTGGGCCGCCTGCGTCTCACTTCCGCGGATGACCTCCACACCCGATTTGGCCTTGGCGATGCGGGCACCCTTGCTGGTGCGGGTCTTCTTGGGTCTGGGAGCCTCGGCGTCTCCGCGGATGACCTCGACCTCGGCTGCGGCCTGCTCCTCGGCGGCCTTGGCCGCCATGGCTGCGGCCTGCTCCGCCCTGGTCTTGGCGTCACCGAGCCGCTCGCGGGCGACTGCGATCCTGGCCCTGGCGTCGGCGGCCTCCATGTTTGCCGCGGACAGCGCCGCCGCGGATTCCTCCGCCTTCCCGGCGGGCAGGGCGCCGAGTTCGACCAGCTTCTGCTTGGCCGAACAGTCCTCCTCGCAGGACCGCACCCGGCTCTGGGCGGCCTCGAGGGCCTGCTCGGCCTCGGAGACGGCCTTCTCGAACGGACCCAGGTCGACTTCGGGAACCTTCACGCTGGGCTTGAGGCGGGCGGTCTTGGGCGCCGCCGGCTCCGCACCTCGGATGACTTCAACCTCCACCGGTTCGTCCTCGGCCGGATCGGCCTCGAGTGCCGGCGGCTCCTCCTCCGCGTTCTGCGGCGCCCGCGCAGGCGCCTTAGTCTCACCTTCGGTCACCGCGTTCAGCGGCACCTTCTTCTTCCTGGCGGTCGGTGAGGGGAAGTTCGGTACATCTCCCACCGGCAGTCCGGTGGCGGCGGAGGCCACGCGGCGGGGGGCCCGCATGATCAGGAGTGGCTGCACGTCATAGTTCGCCATGGCCTTCTCGGCCGCGGAAAGGTCGGCGAGGATGCCCGCGTCATAGATGCGGAACAGGCTGTCGCCCCGGCGGAAGAGCCCGGTTCCGGGGAACAGGTACTCGATGATGCCGCCGAGGACCGAACGGAAGCTGAAGGCGCAGCCCATGCGGCCGGAGCCGGCCACCACAGCCTGCGGGTTCGCGACGCGGGGATGGAGGGCGAGTCGGGCCCTGGGCGTAGTCATCAACCGCGCGGGAGTTGAGCCTGCAGGCATCGGGGGAACCGGCGTGACCGCCGGGGTCGCCATCTCGACGGCGGCCGCCGGCTGCATGGCGGGTCTTGCGGAAGTGGCCGCCGCGGCCGGCTGAGCCGGGGTGGCCGCGGCACCCGCCGGGCGGGCGCCATTGAGGCCGCCGGTGGTGCCGGATTTCGGCATCGCGGCCCCACAGACGCCCACCGCCATCATCAGCAGGGCGGCTAAGAGACCGCCTAGAAGACCATAGTTCTTGCCAGTCACGCGTGAATCACCATGCTCATTGGGGCCTGTCGGCTCGGTCGGTGCGGCCAGGCGAGAGACGCCATGGGTTCCGTTAGCAGGTATCTGCCCCGCATCAAAAGGGCTGCTTGTCCAAAGCAGCCATTCGGGACAGACACATATCTCACATTATGCATGAACACCCTGGGGCCGCATCTCGCCATTCCCGCGTCGGGAACGGTCGAAGTACTGCCGTTCT